>DASWYX010000057.1:0-5026 GCA_036404755.1 Pseudoduganella sp. | reverse complement strand
CTGGCCGTGCTATGGGCACTAGGGCCGAACGCCAGGATGCTGCTGCGCGAGAGCCGCCCCGCGCGTACCGGCCTGTTGCTGGCCACCGCCGCCGGCCTGCTGCTGCACATCACGATGGACTTCCTGAACTCCTACGGCGTCCACCCCTTCTATCCCTTCAAGCCGGACTGGTACTACGGCGACATGGTCTTCATCGTGGAACCGGTGTTCTGGGTGGCGTTTGGCGTGCCGCTGGCGCTGTCCGTGCATTCGCGGGCGCGCTGGGTGCTGGTGGCGGGGCTGTTCGGGGCGCTGGCTTATTTCGCCATGCACGGCTTCCTGAACTGGGGCTCCTTCGAAGCGCTGGCGGCGCTGGGCGGCGCCATCGCCGTGCTGCGCATCATGCACATGCACAGCCGCCGCGCGCTCGCGCTGGCGCTGGCGCTGGCGATCTGCGTGACCTTCGTCGGCGTCCAGTTGGCCGCCTCCCAGGCCGGACGCGCCCAGCTCACGCGCCACCTCGCCACGCTCGACCCGTCCTCGCGCGTGGTGGACATCGCCATGACCGCCTTCCCCGCCCAGCCTCTGTGCTGGTCCTACGCATCGGTAGAAGCCAACGAAAGCAACGCGACCTACCGCCTGCGCCGCGGCACGATCAGCGTTGCGCCAGGCTGGCTGCCGGTCGAAGGCTGTCCACCGGCGCTGCAATCGCGCGGCGGCGGCGAATCGCACTGGGAAGGCAGCCTGTCCACGCTGCGCGAACTGGCGGCGCATAACTGCGAACTGAACGCCTGGCTGCGCTTTGCGCGCATCCCGCAGGTGGATAGGGAAGTGGCGAGCGACCAGCGCTTCGCGGCCACCCCGCGCGGCAACTTCACCACGCTGGAAATGGCGGACCCCGGAAAGCGGGCCTGCCCGCAGGGCGTTCCGCAATGGGGCATGCCCCGCGCCGACCTGCTGGCCGGCGGGGGCGGGGCACATTAAGCGGCCTGCTTCGCCGGCTCAAAGTCGGTGGACAGCGCCACGTCCAGCCACTGCGACATCTCCTGCTCCACGAAGCGGTTCTTTTCGCGCACGCGGGCCACGGTATCGCTGCCCAGTTGCAGGCGCACCGGCGGTTTTTCGGCATCGACCAGCTTCATCATCGCCTGCGACAGCCTGGCAGGATCGCCCGGCTGCTGGTGGTTGGCGCCGGCCGCGAAGGTGCGCATCGCGCCCACGGTTTCCGCATAGTCTTCGATCACCAGGCCGGTCTTGACCAGCGACGTCGCATCGAGGAAGTCGGTGCGGAAGAAGCCCGGCTCCACCACGGTCACGTGGATGCCCAGCGGCGCCAGTTCCGCCGCGAGGCCTTCGCTCAAGCCTTCCACGGCAAACTTCGTCGAGCCGTACACGCCCCAGCCATAGTAAGCGCTATATCCGCCGATCGAGGAAATATTGATCACATGGCCACTGCGCTGCTTGCGCATTTGCGGCAGCACGGCGCGGGTGACGTTCAGCAGGCCGAAGACATTGGTTTCATACTGCTTGCGCACTTCGTCCGCCGAAGCCTCTTCCACCGCGCCCAGCAGGCCGTAGCCCGCGTTGTTGACCAGCACATCGATGCGGCCGAAGCGCTCGATCGCCTGCTGCGCGGCCACGACGGCGGCCGCTTCCTTCGTCACGTCGAGGTTCACCGCCAGCAGGTTGGGGTGGTTGCCCAGGGCCTCGGTCACGCTTTGCGCATTGCGCGCCGTCGCCACGACATAGTCGCCGCGCGCCAGGGCGTCGCGGGCGAAGAGGGAACCGAAACCGCGGGAAGCGCCAGTGATGAACCAGACTTTGTTTGCCATGATTTTTCTCCTTGAGAGAGGAAGGTGATTGGGATGAGGGCAGTGTAGGCGCCGGTGACCTGCTACACTAGCCATAGGAAAGATGTTTGATTTTCACCTTTTGGTTGTAAATCGATTTGCATGGACAAAGCCCGCGTCATCACCATCTTCATCGGCGTCGTGCAGGCCGGCTCCTTCAGCCAGGCCGCCGTGGAAGCCGGACTCTCAGCCCAGGCCGTGAGCAAGGCCATGCGCCAGCTGGAGGATTACCTCGGCGTGCGCCTGTTCCACCGCACCACGCGCAGCCTGAGCCTGACGGACGAAGGCCAGCGCCTGTTCGAACTGGCCAACCCGGGCCTGCGCCTGCTCGATGAAGCGCTGGACAATGTCCAGAACAGCCGGGAAGCCGTCGATGGCCTGATCCGCGTGGCCGCGCCTACCTCGCTCGGCACCATCGTGCTGGCGCCGCTGATCGCCGAATTCCAGCAGCAGTTCCCGGCCGCCCACTTCGACCTGCAGCTGGCCGACCAGTTCACGGACCTGATCTCGGCCAGGATCGATGTCGGCTTCCGGGCCGGGAATCCACCCGAGCGCAACCTCGTGGCACGCCATATCGGCGACATCGCCCTGAATATCGTGGCGGCGCCCAGCTATATAGAGCGGCACGGCGCGCCCAGGCACATCGCCGACCTGCACAAGCACCGCTGCACCGGTTTCCGCCAGCCGAACACCGGCCGCCTGCTGCCGTGGGAGCTGAAAGGCGAGGGAGGCACCATCTATGAGGACATCCCCTGCGTCGCCACCTTCAACACCGCCGAAAGTGAAGTGCAGGCCGTGCGGGCCGGCGTTGGCATCGGCCAGCTCGCCCTGTATATGCTGGGCGACGATCTCGATGCGGGGCGTCTGGTGCAGCTGCTGCCGCAGCAGGTGGCGTCCGGCGGCGGTGTCTATATGTATTACGCCCAGCGCACGCGCATGCCTTTGCGCGTACGGCACTTCATCGATTTCATGGCCGAACGCGCGCCGGCCCTGCTACCGAAATCCCGCAAGGGGAAATAGTCATGGACAGACTTTATTTGATGACGGTATTTGTCGCGGTGGCCGAGGAGCAGGGCTTTGCTGCCGGCGCGCGGCGGCTTGGCATGTCGCCGCCGGCAGTCACGCGCGCCATCGCGGCGCTGGAGGAAAGGCTGGCGGTCAAGCTGCTGGACCGCACCACGCGCCATGTGCGCGTGACCGAAGCGGGCCAGCGCTACCTGGACGATGCGCGCCGCATCATCGCCGAGATGGACGAAGCCGACGAAGCGGTGCAGGGCATCAACGCCGCCCCGCGCGGCCACCTGATGGTGACGGCGCCCATGCTGTTCGGCCGCATGTACGTCACGCCGGGCATCGTGGATTTCCTGCAGCGCTATCCCGGCATGGAAGTAAGCACTTTATTTGTTGATCGCGTGACGAACCTGCTGGAAGAGGGTATTGACGTCGGCGTGCGCATTGGCGAGTTGCCCGATTCCACGCTGCGCGCCGTGCGCGTGGGCGAAGTGCGGCGCGTGCTGGTCGCGTCGCCCGCGTATCTGGCGCAGCACGGTGCGCCGCAGAAGCCGCAGGACCTGGCGCAGCACGTTGTCGTCGCGTCTTCCGGCTCCAGCGCCCCCGTGGAGTGGCGCTTCAATGACGGCGGGCGTGCCTTGTCCCTGCGCCCGCCCGCGCGCCTGAACGTGAACACCAATGACGCGGCCATCGAAGCGGTGAAAGCGGGCTTCGGCATCGCGCGCCTGTTGTCATACCAGTCCGCCGCCCTGGTGGCGAGCGGCGAATTGCAACTGGTGCTGGAGGAATTCAGCACGCCGCCGGTGCCTATCCATATCGTGCACCGCGATGCGCGGCAAGGGTCGGCGCGGGTGCGCTCCTTCGTCGACCTGATGGCGGCACGCCTCCGCGCGGAGCCCGGCCTGCACCCTCATGGTGCAGTGCACAAGAGCAGTGCCTGAAATTCACGCCTGATACCGCTCCCTCACCTTGAAGCCCCTGGCACGCTGCTTGCAGTAACAGGCGTAGGGCCGGCATCCGCCGGTTATTCGCTACGGGGACTAGAGAAGATGGACGAAAAATTCAGCCTGACCCGCCGCAGCCTGTTGAAGGCCGGCGCCGCTACCGCACTGACGGGACTCGCGACGCAAGGCGCATGGGCCGCAGGCTCGGACAAGCCGGAGAAGGAAGAGGTCAAGGTAGGCTTCATTCCCCTGACGGATTGCGCGTCGGTGGTGATGGCGTCCGTGCTGGGCTTCGACAAGAAATACGGCATCAAGATCATCCCCAGCAAGGAAGCTTCCTGGCCCTCCGTGCGCGACAAGCTGGTGAACGGCGAACTCGATGCGTCCCATGTGCTGTATGGCCTGATTTATGGCGTGCATCTGGGCGTCGGCGGTCCGAAGAAGGATATGGCCGTGCTGATGAACCTGAACCACAACGGCCAGGCCATCACGCTCTCCAAGAAGCTCGCCGATAAAGGCGCCGTCGATGGCGCCTCGCTGGCGAAGCTGATGAAGTCCGACCAGCGCGAATACACCTTCGCCCAGACCTTCCCGACCGGCACCCACGCGATGTGGCTCTATTACTGGCTGGCGACCTACGGCATCAATCCCATGCAGGACGCGAAGGTGATCACGGTACCGCCGCCGCAGATGGTGGCCAATATGCGCATCGGGAATATGGACGGCTACTGCGTGGGCGAGCCCTGGAACCACCGCGCCATCGCGGACGGCGTCGGCATCACGGCGACCACCACGCAGGATATCTGGCGTGACCATCCGGAGAAGGTGCTGGGCACCAGCGCGGAGTGGGTGAAGAAGTATCCGAACACGGCGCGCGCCCTGGTTGCAGCGATCCTGGATGCCGGGCGCTGGATCGATGCTTCGCTCTCCAACAAAGTGAAGATGGCTGAAACCATCGCCGACAAGTCCTATGTCAACACCTCGGTGGACGTGATCGGCCAGCGCATCCTGGGCCGCTACCAGAATGGCCTGGGCAAGACCTGGGATGATCCGAATTACATGAAGTTCTTCAATGACGGCGCGGTGAACTTCCCCTACCTGTCCGACGGCATGTGGTTCCTCACGCAGCACAAGCGCTGGGGCCTGATCAAGGAGCATCCGGACTACCTGGGCGTGGCCCGCCAGGTCAACCAGGTCGAGCTCTACCGGCAGGCCGCGACGGCGCTGGGCGTCTCGGTGCCC
>DASWYX010000056.1:0-6850 GCA_036404755.1 Pseudoduganella sp. | reverse complement strand
CCGGGGCATCGGCCGGTCCGCTTCGAGCTGGGTCGACTGGCGGAGCCCAAGCGCGATGGCTGTCGGCCGACGCGGTGGGAGTGGCGGACGCGGTGGGGGTGGCGGACGCGGTTGAGGGGGCGGGAACGGGGGCGCGCCAGGTGGCGACGGGGTTGCCGGTGCCGGGCTTGGGGCCGAGGGCGCCGATGAGGGGCCAGCCGTCGCGCCACTGCATGGGCTGGAGGTGGGTGATGCGGCCGTAGGCTTTCTTGTCCTGGAAGTGGATGAACCAGTCGCTGCCATCCTGTGCACGGACCCACGCCCCCTGGTGCGGGCCGTTCGTGGCGGCGGCGCCCTGCTCCATGACGATGCGGCCCTCGTAGGGGCCGTAGATGCTGCGCGAGCGGAACACGGCCTGCCAGCCCTCCTCCACGCCGCCGGCCGGAGCGAACACGTAGTACCAGCCATCGTGTTTATACAACTTGGGGCCCTCAAGCGTCTTGTAGCCGGCTAGCTTGTTGCCGTCAATGACAACGGGCCCCTTGTCGTCCAGCAGGCGACGCCCATCGGGAGACATCTGCCGCAGTGTCAGCACATTGTTGAAGCCAGCGCGGCTCCTGGCCCAGGCGTGAAGAAGGTAAGCGCGGCCATCGTCGTCCCACAGCGGCGTGGGATCGATGATGCCCTTGCCCGGCAGGAGCAGGTGCGGCGCGCTCCACGGACCAGAGAAGTTCTCTGCCGTGATCACGTACACGCCGAAATCCGGGTCAGGATAGAAGATCCAGAACTTGCCATCGTGGTAGCGCAGGCATGGCGCCCACACGCCGTCGCCATAGCGCGGCGTGGAATAATGCGCTTCGGGGACGAGACGCGGCAAGGCGTGGCCGACCAGCGTCCAGTGCACGAGGTCTTTGGACGTCAGCAGCGGCAAGCCAGGCACGCTGTTGAAGCTGGACGCGGTCATGTAATAAGTGTCGCCAACGCGAATCGCATCCGGGTCGGAATAATCCGCATGCAGGATGGGATTGCGGTATTCGTCCACACGCGGATTCCAGCCCTTGCCGCCGTCGAAGCCCGCAAACACGGCTGCGCGCGTGGAAAAGCGCTCCGCTTCGGAGGCGCTCAGCACACGGCCGCCCTTGCGCGCGGACAGGTCGAGCGCCTTTCCGTCGAGGTCCATGCTGTTGTACTCGAACCAGCCGGTGCCGCCGCGCGGCTCGCCCTGCCAGCCTGCGGGTGCAATGTGCGTGTCGATACGGCTGTTGATGTGGACGACCTTGTCCCAGGCCGTCGGCACGCCGAAGCGCGCCAGGTAGATGGAGCCGGGCAGCGTGTCGTTGCCGGTCGGGCCGGGGCCGTGCGTGAAGCGGCTGTTCAGGAAGACGAAGCCAGGATCGTCGGCGCCGACCGTGCGCGCCTGCACCACGTAGCCGCCCTTCTCCGAGCCGCCACTGTGGCCCAGCGAGCGCAGTTCGCACTCCTCGAACAGCGCTGCGCGGTTGTAGCCCCAGATGAAATCGATGGTGCCGGCAATCAGGCTGCGGTAGAACCATGCGTAGCCATTAGTGCGGATCGTATCCTGCTCGCTGATGAAGTTCGAGTACGTGGCGACAAGGCGCCCTTCGCTGTTGAAGTTCACCGCTTCTGCCTGACCGCCAATGGTCTTGCTGTTCCAGGTGGTGTTGTGGACGGTCAGCGTTTCCAGCTGCAGCATGTCCGTATCTTCGACGAGGAAGACCGAGCGGCCGCCGCTTGCGCCGGGAGCGAGCGACGGCAGGCCGGTGCCACTGCCTGCGTTGCGGCCGTCGCTGTTTTCGGCGGCAATCACCACGCCGTCGCGGCTCTCGCCGCGCAGCGTTACATTGTCCTTGCCGCGCAGGTAGAGCAGCTCTTCGTAGCGGCCGTTGGCGATGCGGATCGTCACCGGCTCGGCGCGCGGCACATTCTTCATCACGTGGTTCAGGGCGCCCTGCACGGTGCGGAAGTCGGCCGGACCGTCATCGTCCACCGTGAAGGCGCGGACTTTCGGCGGGGCGGCTCGCGTGCGGAAGCGCCAGCCGGCAGCCTTGCCGATGCCGTCGAAGCGCTTGCCGGCCAGACTGGCATTGGCGAACAGGTTGCCGTCAACGGTGGCGTAGTACTCCGTGTTATAGGCGAGGCGATTGTCGTGCAGGCGGATCGTGGCCTTGCTGCCGTCCAGCTGGATGGGCTGCCAGCGCACTACGCGCTGGTAACCGTCCGGCGTGTCGCCGATGGCGTTGACTTCATGGCCGGCGTGGATTTCGTCCACCAGCTTGTTGTCGGACGCGCGCCAGACGCGCACTGTGCCGGTTGCGCCCAGCGTCGGCGCGCTGTCGAAGCGCAGTTGCAGGATGCTGTCCACAGGTGCCTCGCGTGCGCCCGCCGCCGGCCCGACGCGGCCTTGCAGCCAGTAGGACTGGCGCGATTCTGCAAATGGCGGCGCCACGTTGGCGCTGAGCGTGAGCGCCACATTGCTGTCGTTGATGGCCGTCAGCGTGATTGCCGCCTTGCCGCCGCGCCTGGGTGTGACGACCAGCGTGTCCCCCTGCACTGCCACGTTGGCGATGGCGGGGTCGGATGAGCGCGCGGTGAATGCGCTGGCGGCGATGCCGTCGCGCGTCATGGTGCGCACTGGATAGCGCTGGGCGACGCCGTCCGCCTGCAGGCTCAGTTGCAGGCCGCGCCGCGCGAGGCCGATGCTGACCGGCGCTACCTTGATGTCGCCGATGCGCAAATCATCCACCTCGAAATCGCCGCCGGTGGAGATGACGCCAACCCGCGCAGGCGGCAGCGAGGGTTCGTCCATGCCGATGGTGCGGAAGCCGTTCACGTGCAGCGTGAGCAGGTTGTTGTCGCGGTCCAGACGCATGGTGTAGAAGCTGCCCGCCGGATCGGCTTCGCGGCCGACGCGCTTCAGGGAGCGCAACTTGCCGTCTTCCATGCGGACCACCACGAGATTGAGGCGGTCGCTGCCCGGCTGGATCTCCAGTCCGAAGCCGAGCCAGTTACGCTCGTCGGCATAGGCGGCGATGACCAGGCCCTGTCCCGAGCCCTGGACTGGCCGCAGGCGGGCTTCGACGAAATGCGCGCCCTGGCTGGACGCCTGCGTTTCGGCAGCGGGGACCAGGTGCGCAGCGCCGTCGGCGCGGGAGAGCAGCAACTTGTTTGTCGCTTCGGATTGGGCACGGGTCGCGGGCGCCGGTGTGGCTGCGTCCCACGCGCCGTTGCCCTGCTCGAAATCGCGGCACCAGCTGGCGCCGCCGGGACATGCCGCGCTGGCGGCGAAAGAAAGGGTTGCCGCGAAAGCCGCGGCGATCAGTTTGAGGTTCATGGAATGCGGATGATGCGCAGGGCCATGTAGGGACGGCCCGGCAGGTTGATGCTGCGCTGGTTCTTGTCGACGAAGGTGTACTCGTCGCGCTTCCCGATTTCGAATACGCCGTCGACCGGTGTGACTGTCATGTTCCAGGTGTCGATCACTTCGGCGCGGAATTTCATGCCGTCTTTCAGGCCGGTCTTGAACAGTACGAAGGGCCAGGATTCTGGTTTCTCGGTGCCGAAGTAGCCGAGGTAGTATTCGGCGTGCTTGCCGGCGAAGGGATAGTCCTGCCATTTGTCGATGGGGTTCAAGCCTTCGGACGGGCTCTCGCTCAGGATCTTGCGGAAGAAGGCCAGGCGCTGCGGGCTTTGTCCTTTCAACACGCCGCCTTTCGACCACCATGCGATTTCGTTCGGGTCCTGGTAGGTTTCGCTGTGGCCGACGTAAGTGCCGGCAATCGCGCCTTCCCAGAAGCGCAGCACCATTTCCTCCGGCGTGAGCTGGCCCCAGCGCTGCTTGAAGTTGCCTTCGTATTTCACTTCATCGTAGACGACAGGCTTGTTGTAGACGTCGCGGAACAGCACGGCGCGTTCGAAGTCCTCGGCGATGGCGCCGCTTTGCACGCTCACGTGCGTGACCCAGGGCTGGGTGTGGTTGTAAAAGACGAAGGCGTTGTGGATTGAGCGCAGGTGCTGCCACGGGTCGGTCGCTTGCACGATTTTGAAGTAGCTGTCCCACTCGGACATGGTCTTGCTCTTCACGAAGTCGAATTCATTGGCCATCGACCACCATACGTTGCGGTAAGCGGCCAGGCGCGCGACGACGTAGCGCAGGTAGCGCTCATTGACTTCGGGCAGCATGCTGTCGAAGCCCCAGGCGCCTTTGTCGTAGGGGTGGAAAAGGATGATGTCCGCTTCGATGCCAAGGTCGCGCAGTTGCGCTACGCGCTGTTCGAGGTGGCGGAAAAATTGCGGATTGAAGCGGCTGAAATCCCAGGTTTTCGGCGGCTGGCCTTCGAAGGGGTAGTAGCGCGGTTCGGCTCTGTTGTATTCGTAGCGCTTGGGGAAGACGCCCATGCGCATCTTGTTAAAGGGGGCTGTGGCCAGGGTGCGCAGGGTTTGTTGTTCGAGTTCTTCGGTCTGGTGAGTCCAGGCGTAGCTCGTGGTGCCGACTTGCCAGTAGGGGGTGCCGTCTTCGTAGGCGAAGTGCCAGGTGTTCTTTACCCTGACCGGGCCGTGGTTGGACTTGCTCGCCGGCGTTGCGGTGATTGTGCCTTTCTGGGCGTTCAGGCTTTGTGCGTTGCTGTGCGTCTCGTAGGTCCAGGCGCCCTCTTTGTCTGGCATGAAGCGGATGATGTAGCGGCCGTCGCCGTCGTAGAAACCGGGGACTTTCAGAGTGCTGTCGCCGTTATGGAAGGTGGCCGAGAGGTCGACTTCCAGGAAGGGGTTGCCGGTGCTCGGGCCGGACAGGACGATGTCGGTGCTCGACCAGCGCTCGACGGCGGCAGCCGGCGCAGCTTTGGACGCGGCGGCGGGCGCTGCCCCAGTCGCGGTCGTGACGGTGGCCGTAGCGGCTGCAACGCGCGCGGCAGCGAGCGTGGGCACGGCGGCAGCGGAGGCGCGGGAGGAAACTGACGCAGAGGCTGGGGCTGGCGCGGGAGCGGATGCGGCGGCCTGGGCGGCGATGGTCGCGGCGGCGATGAGGGCGAGCAGCAGAGGGAGGAGTTGGCGGATCAGGTGCAGGCGGGTCATGGCGAAGTCTCGGCGGGATTCGTTCAGGGCAGTCGTTTGAAGCCCTCGGCGCGGACGGTCCAGCGGCCGTCGGAGGGGAAGCCGGGTGCGGCGCGGTTGGGGGCGCCGTCCCAGCCACCGGCCATCAGGGCGACGGCGGCGAGCAGTGCGCCGTTGCCGGGCAGGTAGACGGGAAGGCCTTTGTTGGGATTGTGGCCGGCGGCCGTGTAGCCATTGTTCGGGCCATCGGACTTGAGCAGCACGTCGACGGCCTTCTGCGTTTCGCCCAGACGCGCGGCGGTCATGGCGATCATGGGGTAGTCCCAGCCCCAGATCTTGGTAGCCCAGTCCCAGTTGGCGAGTACCGCGTCCAGCGTGCGGCGCATGGTGGCGGGATCGACGCCATCGCCTGGTAACTGGCCGAGCGCCATGAGGAAGGATGGGTGGTCGTGGCGGCTGTCGACGTTGTTCCAGGTGTCCGGATGCGATTCGAGAGCGACGTATTTGCCATCCTTCTGCGGCAGCGCGGAAAGCTGCGTGCGGCGGTCCTCCCATTCAGGATTGCGCGCCATGCCAAGGCGCTCGCGCCAGCGCTGGGCGGTTTCCAGTCCCCATGCCCAGTAGCTCAGTTCATACGCGGGATTCGTGCTGGTGGACTGGTCATAGATCTCCTGTGCGATCCACAGCGGCGGGCCAAGCACGTAGCGCTTGCCGTCGGCGTCCCAGTGCAACATGGACGACATGGCGTCGGCCGTTTCGAACACCAGCTCGCGGTAGCGCTCCAGCGTGGCCGGCGACGGGCCGGCGCGGTACATCAGCTCCGCCAGGTGGATGACGTGCGGCTGGTTCCATACGATCAGCGGGTTGCCGCCGGGGCTTTCCCTGCCCTCCGGACCGGTCATCTTCATCCAGCGGGCGCCCTTCAGGCCGCGTTCCTGCGCGACCGCACGGGCGGATGGGAGGATGCGCTGGTACCAGCTCAGGGTGCGCGCGGTGTATTGCGGGCGTCCCCACAGGGCGAAGTGGGCGGTGTGCCACCAGACCATTTCGGTGTGGTGCTTGCCATACCAGGTGGCGGTAGTCAGGCCGCTTTCCTGGGCGGGGATGTCGTCGCCGAGTTGTATCGCCGTCAGGTATTGGGATAGCACGACGCGGCGTTCGAGTTCTTTCGCACGCGGGTCGGTGCTGCCGCTGAAGTCTACAGCGGCGCCGGATTGCCAGAAGGCGCGCCAATGCCTGTCGCTACTGGCGAGGACTGCTTCGGCTTGTTGTGCGGGGGAACTTGCCCTTTCGGCGAAGGTTAGCGTGAGGTCGAGCGTGTCGCCTTTGGCGGGCAGGATTTCGAAGGCGTGGTCGCTGGTGCGGGCGATCTTTATCGGGGCGGCGGCGGACAGGGTCATGAAGTAGCGGCTGTCGTCGCGGTGGTGTTCGATTATTAGTTTGCGCGGGGTTTGTTCGACGATGGTCGTGGTGTGGGCGGTTGGCTGAGACCAGTCGAGCGGTGGGTTGTGGCGGACGCTCAGGTCATAGCCTAGCGGGAGGGCGATACGGACGGCCAGTTTGCCGGTGGCCAGTGCGCTGGATTTGATGCGGAGGGCCAGGGTGTCGCTGTCGGGACTTGCGGCGCTGGTGACCTTGACTGGTTCGCCGCGCAGCGTTGTGCGGCTGGTCAGGTGGCCGGACCAGAGGTCGAGGTGCTGGTCTACGGCGGTGATGTCGGCCAGCGCCAGCGGGCGTCCGGCGGGCGCGTCGAAGGCCGCCGCGCCGGAGGCGGCAGCGACGGCATCGGCAGCGGCGGCAT
>DASWYX010000055.1:0-22999 GCA_036404755.1 Pseudoduganella sp. | reverse complement strand
AGCAGCGGCCCAGGCTCAGGCCCAGCCGGACGCAGCCTCCGGTTCGGGATATCACTGGAAACAAGTCTTTCTTCCCGAGGGCACACGGCTGCGCGCCAGCTTCGGCGGCCACCATTATTTCGCCAAGGGGAAGGCGGAGAGATCGAATACGGCGAGCATGCGATGTCGCCATCGCGCTTTGCCAACCTGCAGGGCAGCGGCAACCGCAACGCCTGGAAGGCAGTCTGGGTCTGTCTCCCCGGCAGTGCAGACTGGCTGCTCGTCGATGTTTGCCGGTCAGCGCGGCAAGCGGCGATAGCGCGTTTGATCGGAGATGGGACGCAAGCCGGGCGAACGCTGAGAGCGCGGGAAAAAACCGGAGAGCGGGAGCGCCGCGTTGCAGAGCGCCGCACGTCCCGCGGCACGGCAAACGGCAAACGCATCCTGGACCGGCGCTATTCCGCAGCGCGCGAAAGCACCCCATATCCAGGCGACATTCGCGAAAGCGCGCCAAGGGCGCCATTCGGCATGAATATTAGCTGCAACCAGCGCAAAGGTGGCACCGGCCGAAATGGCCGCCGCAAGCGCATTGCAACGAGGGGCCTTTACTGATGTCCGCGATGAACCATAAAAAAGGCCCGTCCTTGGCGAGGCCGGGCCCTGATGCGTGCTGCCTACTTCTGCTTACGCCGGCGAATTACGAGTGTCATCCCCATCAGGCCTGCCCCGAGTACCGCCAGCGTCCCGGGTTCTGGAACCTCGTTCTGCAAGGCGTTCGCCTCGGTGGAGTGCGACACCGTCAGCTGATAGTTGTGTCCCGTGAGCAAAGCAGTACTGGTAGTGAAAGAATACGAGCTCATTCCGGGGTTGTAGATGATGTTGGCTGGAGCGCCGTTGGTCGCGCTCCGCGCCTGGTTCAGCGCCATCGGCGCTGCGCTGATCAGGGCGGCCCCTCCTGCCGTAAGGTCAAGAATGTTGATGTTCCAGTTAAGGCTGGAATTGGCGTTCGACTGCGCCGCCGCGCCGGGCGACACGAAAGCCTGCAGGAATGGTATCGCGTCGAACTCCACGGTCATGGAGCCTGGGGTGGCAACCGAGAACCTGAACGTCGTGGAAGTGCCGACATTCGAAGATCCATTTGCATCGTTCGGCGAGGAAACGGTCCCCGCATCGGCTCGCGTCATGGCATTCGCGCCAGGCGCCGGGCCGCCATTGGAAGCAATCGACGATCCCGTCAGGATTTCATCCGCGTGGGCGAAGTTCGTTCCCGGAATGGCGATCGGCGTGTACACGTCCGGACCAACGGGGCAGGGACCGGCGCACTGCTGGTTCAGGTTCGGCGGCGTCGGCGACAGAATGTCGATGGAGGCTTGGTCCGTGAGTTTCAAACCGTTCAGGATCGCGGTTACCCTGGCATCGTTGGTTCCGGCCAGGCTGCTGAAATCCGACACACGGAAGGATGTGCCACCCGGCGAGTGCAGCAAGCGGAAGTTGTTGATCCGCAGGATCGCGGAAGCGAATGTATCGGCGTGCGCCGCCGGGAGCATGCCCAGGCCCATCGCCGCTGCCGCAGCCGTGGCCAGTAAGGTCTTTTTCAGCGTTTTCATGGCTTGCTTCTCCTAGGGTTGGTGACGGCGGGCTGCCGCCGCCCTCCGATCAGCAGCATCCGTGCCACGCGGTTTTTGCTCGCAAAATCAGGCGCTTAGCCAGCACCCGAACGCCGCCAAGGAGCGTATGAAAAAAAGTCCGACGCTCGGGAACTTTTTGAAGCGCACTCCGCTCTGAAGATGCATGAGCCATGACCACGACACCATCGTTTCCTTCGAGGCGGAGCCCGGGCTGCGCGACTTGCTGATTGGCGAGCGCGGCATGGACCCTGCCTTGAACCACGAGCTGGATAGCCAGCTCTTTCACATCCGCATGGCGGACACAGCCGGCCGCCGCAAGGCCGCAGGCCTACTGATACAGAAGATGTACGGCTGGCGCGGTTACGAAGTGGACCCGCACGACCAGCACGCGCCGAACCGCATCACGCTATATGCGGACAGCGGCGGTGAGACCGTCGGCACCATGTCGCTATGCCTGGATGATTCGGAAGTCGGCCTGCCCGCCGATGAAAACTTCCGCGACAAGCTCGATGAATTGCGCCTCCAGGGCCGCCGCCTGTGCGAGCCCTCGCGCCTGGCGATCGACAAGCACGTGAGCAAGCGCGTGTTCGCCTCGCTGATTCACATCTCTTACATCTATGCCCATAACATCCACGGTTACACGGACTACGTCATCGAAGTCAATCCGCGCCACGTGATGTTCTACAAGCGGATGCTGGGTTTCAGCGACTTCGGCGGCGAGCGCCACTGCAGCCGCGTGCAGGCGCCCGCCGTCCTGCTGCGGCTGGAGCTCTCGTATATGGGCGAGCAGATCGACAAGCATGGAGGACTGATGGAGCAGCGCGGCGGCGTGCGCTCCTTCTATCCCTTCTTCTTCTCGCGCGATGACGAGCCCGGCATCACCACGCGGCTGATGCAGGGAAGGGATTAAGCCAATGGACCCCGCCGCCGCCCTCAGCCAGTGGGGAGCACTGCTCGGCCCCGGCCGCGTGCTGACCGATGCGAACGGACTCGCGCCCTACAGCGCGAGCACGGCCGCACGCGGCACGCAGCCGCTCGCGGTGTTGAGGCCGCTAAGCACGGAGGAGGTCGTGTCCGTAGTCAGAATCGCCGCCCACCACCGCATGCCGCTCTACCCAATCAGCCTCGGTCATAACTGGGGCTATGGCGACGCCTGTGCCGTCCGCAACGGCAACGTGATCGTCGACCTGAGCGGGATGCAGCGCATCGTCGAAGCCAGCGCGGACCTGGCGTATGTGGTCGTTGAGCCCGGCGTCTCGCAGGCGCAACTGTCGGAATATTTAATTAGCGAAAACCTGCCGCTTTGGATGGACAGCACGGGCGCGGGCCCGGATACCAGCCTGGTCGGCAACATCATGGAGCGTGGCTTCGGCCATTCGCCATACGGCAACCGCTTTCAGAGCGTGTGCGGCATGCGCATCGTGCTGGCAAATGGCGACGTGCTGAACACTGGCTTCGGCCACTTTCCGACGGCCGTCAACCAGCGCGTCTTCCCCTATGGGCTCGGACCTTTCCTGGACGGCCTGTTTACCCAATCAAACCTGGGCATCGTCACCAGCCTCGGCCTGTGGCTGATGCCGAAGACCCCCGCGATCAATCATTTCCTCTGCATGGTGCCGGAGCACGAGGACATCGGCCCTGTGGTCGACGCCTTGCGCCCCCTGCGCCTCAGCGGTGTGTTGCGCAGCGTCCTCCATATTGGCAACGACTTGCGCGTGATCTCCGGCGGCATGACGTTTCCGCATCAACTGGCGCCCGGGCTCTCGCGCCTGCCCGACCCGGTGCGCTTGCAATTGCGAACCTCCGCCGGCATTGGCGCATGGACGGTGTCAGGTGCGCTTTACGGCGCCGGCCCGCAACTGGCCTATGCGCGCAGTGCCGTGCGTGCCGCGTTGGCAAGGACGCGGGCACGGGTGCAATTTCTTGATGAGCGCAAACTTGCCTGGGGTGAGGCGGCGTCCCGCCTGCTGGGTAACTCGGCGGCGGGACGCAAGCTGCGTGGCCAGGTTGCGCTGGGGCGTTCGCTGTTCGACATGAATCGCGGCATTCCGAACGGGCGCTTCCTCGCCGGAGCTTACTGGCGCCGGCGTGGCGGCCTGCCGCCCGGATTTCCCGCCGGCGCCAATCCGGCAATGGACAACTGCGGTCTGCTATGGGTGTCGCCCGTGCTGCCAATGCGGGGAACGGATATGCTGCGCGCCCACGCGCTGGCCGATCCTGTCTTTCGCCGCCACGGCTTCGACCTGTTCGCCACCTTCAGCATGATCAACGAGCGCGCGCTGGGCGGCGTGCTGACCATCGCCTTCGATAAGGATGATCCGGCAGAGACCGCCCGCGCGCACGCCTGTCATGACGAACTCTTCGATGAGATGATGGCTGTAGGCTACATACCGTATCGCGTTGGCCAGCAGTCACTGGACAAGCTCGATAATGGCGACGACGCCTACTGGCGCACCGTCGCCCGCATCAAGGAAGCGCTGGACCCCGACCACATTATTGCACCGGGCCGCTATGGCCCAGGCTAGAGCCGGGCCATCAGCGCCTTGACTTCCTCCAGTTGCGGGATGTCGCGCATGGCGAGCAACTGTTCGCATTGGGCGCGCGCAGCGGGCTTGTCGCCGCTCTGGAACAGGGCCTGGGCATAATGCAGGCGGATTTCCGGCGAGGCGGGCGACTGGCCGAGGGCCTTCTTCAGCAACGGCAAGGCGCGCTCCGCCTGGCCCTGGCGCGTGAGCACGGCGCCCAGGGTATCGGCGACGGCCGGATTTTCCGGGGCCAGCTTATACGCGTGTTCAGCGTTGGCCTTGGCGCGGCCGTCGGACAGCTGGAGGTAGCACCAGGCCAGGTCATTGAGCGCCACCACGTTGTCCGGGTTGGCACGCAGGATCTGCTGGTATTGCAGGCTCGCGGACTTGTAATCGTTGTCCTGCAGCAGGGCACTGGCGAAGTAGAGACGTGTGGGTGCATCCGTCGGATTTTTTTCCAGCCATTGCTCCACGCGGGCTGCGGCGGCGGCCTGCCTGCCCGCGGCGCGCAATGTGCGATGAATGGAGATGACCAGCGGGCCGGAGCCCATCAATTCGAAGCCGCGCTCATACCGCTTCAGGGCCTCTTCATATTTGGCCTGGGCTTGCAGCGCGTCGCCTTCCAGCTTGAAGCCCAGCGCCTCCTTCGGGCGGCGGCGCTGGATGCCTTGCGCGAGAGCGACGGCTTCCGGCAGCGCGCCCTTGTCTATCAGCAGCCCTGAGGCAAGCGCCAGTGCATCATCGCGCTCCGGTTCCAGCGCCAGCGCCCGCCGGACGGCGGCGAGCGCTTCATTTGGGTGGCGCAGTGACATTTGCGTCGTGGCGATGCGCAGTTGCACGGCGGCGGAAGAGGGGCGCATCACGGCCAGCCGCGAGTAGCTTTCGAGCGCCCTGGCATGTTCGCCATTATCGGATTCGGCCTGAGCCAGCAAGGCCAGCAGCTCTGGCTTGAAGGGATTGGCGGTGTGCAGCTTGCGGGCAAGGTTCATGGCCTTGTCGGGCGCGCCGCTGCGCAGGTAAAGCGCAACCAGCGCCGCCGCGGGCTCGATGGCGTCCGGCTTCGCCACATGGGCACGCTCCATCCACTCGACGGCTTCGGCGCTCCGGCCCAGGCTGGCAGCCAGGCGGGACAGGGCGTTCATCATGCCGATATGGGTCTTGTCCCGGTTCAGGGCGGCCAGCAGGCGCTGCCGCGCCTGGTCGGCATTCTTCTCGGCCAGGTCGAGCTGGGTCAGGTTTTCATGGGCCGGCTGATACAGCGGGTCCTGCTTCAGGGCTTTCTCCAGTGCGGCGCGGGCGCCCCGGGTATCGCCTCTGGCGGCCAGTGCGCCGGCGCGCAGGTTTTGCAGCATGGGATTGTCGCCCTGGGCGATCAGGCTATCGATGTGTTCCAGTGCCTTGGCAAATTCATTGCTGCGCATATAGGTGAGAATGAGCAGCAGGCCGGTGCGCGAGTGGGCGCCATCCCTGGCGGACGCCCGCTCCAGTTCAGCGATGGCGCGCTGGTTCTCGCCCATGCCGAGCCGGCTCAGTCCCAGGCTGGTGCGCAGCCGGGCCGAGTCCGGATCCAGCCTGGCGGCGCGTTCGTAAAAGGCGGCCGCCTGCTCGAAGTGGCGCGACTGCATGGCCGCATCGCCGGCAAGCGCCAGCAAGTCCGCATTCTCGTCCTCGCCCTCGAGCAGGGGTTGCAACAGGCGCAGCGCTTCCTCCGGCTGCTTCGAACGGATGGCAATGTGGGCCAGCAGTCCGGTCGCATAAGGATGGCCCGGCGCAGCCAGCAGGAATTTTTCCAGGTACAGCCGGGCCTGGGTCAGGTCATTCAGGGCCAGTTCGATGGACGCTGCCAGCAGCAGGGTGGGCGGATGGTCGGGCGCCGCGCGCAGCGTGTGCTGTACCTGGTCGCGGGCGTCCTCATAGCGTTGCTCGCGGAAATCCAGCAGGGCCTGGGCATGGTAGATCAGCAGGCTGTTGGGCTGGGTCTTGCGGGCGGCGGCGATTTGCTCGCGGGCCTGGTCCAGCTGGCCGGCGTCAATGGCCAGGGCAGCAATGTCCACCCGGGCCTGGACATTGCTGGGCCTCAGCTTGAGGATGCTTTCGTACACCAGCCTTGCCGCTTCCAGCCGGCCTTGCGCACGCAGCAGATCGCCTTTGAAGCGCAGTGCCTCGACTTCCCTCGGTTGGGCGACGATGGCCTGATCCGCATAGCGCAGGGCTTCCGGCTGCTGATTGCGGGACAGCGCCAGCCGGGCCAAGCCCAGCAGGGCGGCGGCGCTGGCCGGTTGCACTTGCAGCGCCTGGCGGAACAAGGGCGCGGCGAGGTCGGGCTTGCCCATGCCAAGCTGGGCTTCGGCCCGCAAGGCCAGCACGGCGGCACTGTCCGGCTCCGAAGCCAGCTCGACCAGCAGACGCTGGAAGGTGCCCTGCAGCAGCACCGCCTTGCCCAGCGCCGGCAGCACCTCGGCACGCGGACGGCCAAGCTCGACCGCGCGGCGCAACTCCTTTTCAGCCGGTGCGGCATTGCCCTGATCCAGGTACAGCTCGCCCAGCATCTGCCGCGCCAACGCATCGTCGGGTTTCTGCTGGACGGCCGTTTTCGCCTGGATGACGGCAGCGCGCAAGTCGCCCTGGGCGCGGTATTGGCGCGCTTCCTCCAGCAGTTTGTCGGCAGGCTGCAGGCGTTCGCACGCGACCAGGGCTATGAGCACGAGTCCCGCGCCAAACGTAATCCGATGCGACATGGCAGTCTCCTGGGCTGGCAAAGACTCCAGCGTAGGGAAGTGCCGAACTCAGCTATTGAGCCTGCTCAAAGGATTGCAGATTGTTGTTCAGGAAAGGCGGTCCCAGGGCGGCGTACCTTCGAATTCCCGGACCAGGAAGTCGATCATGGCGCGCACCTTGGCGCTCAGGTGACGGCGGCTGGCGTAGACGGCCATTACGTCGATGTCCGGCAGGCGGTAGCCTGGCAACACTGGCTGAAGCCGGCCGGCGCGCAGGTCCGCGCCGATCAGGAATGTGGGCTGCCAGATGATGCCCATGCCGCCGAGCGCCGCGGCGCGGGCCGTATCGCCATTACTGGTATGCATGCTGCCGCGTACACGCACCGGGTGCGGCTTGCCCGCCGAATCCGAGAACTGCCATTCATCGCCCGTGTAGGTGTAGACGATGCAGTCATGCTGCAGCAGGTCGGCCGGGGTCTGCGGTACGCCGCGGCGCGCCAGGTAGTCCGGCGAAGCGCAGGCGATATTGCGCGACGTGGCCAGCTTGCGCGCCACATTGCTGGCTGAACCGGCACGCGAGATGCGGATCGCCATGTCGTAGCCTTCTTCCACGATGTCCACCACGCGGTCGATTAGCGAAATATCGAGCTGCACGTCCGGATGCTGCTGCATGAAGCGTGGCCACAGGTGCGCCAGGTGCAGTACGCCAAAACTGAGCGGGGCATTGATGCGCAGCACGCCACGGGGATGCACGGCGGCCGAAGACACGATGGCTTCCGCTTCCTGCACTTCCTCCAGGATGGAGCGGGCGCGTTCGAACAGCGCCTCGCCACTGGGCGTGAGCGACATCTTGCGCGAACTGCGGTTCAGCAGCCGGGTTTGCAGATGGGATTCGAGATCGCTGATGTAGCGGGTGACGTTGGCGGGGGAAGTGTCGAGGGCCTCGGCTGCGCGGGCGAAACCCTCCTTGCGAACGACTTCAACAAAAACTTCGAGAGCGCGCAGTCGATCCATGCGCCGGCTTTACTTTACGTGGCCGGCAGCCGCCAGCCATTTCGCCACTTCCGCTTCGCTGCGTGCCGCGCCTTCGCCCGTGCGGGCCAGCGAAGCCAGGGTCAGGGCCGCCCGCGCATGGCGGTGTTCCGCGGCTTGCACATACCAGGGCCAGGCTTTGTCGGCCTCGTCGGTGGTGCCGACGGCGCCGGTGCGATACATTTCCGCCAACTGGAAGGCGGATTCGGGATCGCCTGCACGGGCAGCTTTTTCGAACAGGCGCATGGCATCGCCGCGCTTGGCCACATCGTTGCGGTACAGCATGCCCAGTTCGCGAGACGCGACAGTCGAACCCTGGTCCGACCATTCGCGCAGGCGGCGCTCGGCGGCAGCGCCGCCATGCTTGCCCAGTTGCTGCGCCAGGGCCTGGACTTCCGGCGCCGACGGCACCAGGTCATCCCGCGCCTGGCAGGCAATCAGGCTGCCCACCATCACGAGTACCGACGATAACAGCACGCCGGACTTGTTAAATAATTCCATATTCTTTTTTTCCACAAGGGAACAGCACTATACCAGCATATTGCCTAAAATCAACATTGGCCTTAGCGTTTCACCATTGTAGGCATTCTCATCATAAGATGGCGCACGGTGAGCGCAAGCCAGGCAAAACTGACAAAAACCTAAAACGTTGCCGATGTTAGCACGCAAATATTGCAGCGCATCATAGCAAATTTAGGCAAGCGGGTAAGATTTGTAACAAGACTTAACGGGCAGTTGCACGTCCGGCATGACGGTCGAGCCAGGCGCCGGCATGGTCCAGCACCAGTTTCAGCTCGCCTTCCAGGGCCGTAAACAGGTAGGGCACTTCCATCATGCGGCCCTCCTGCAGGGCCAGTTCCAGCGCCAGTGAAGCGGCCACGAAGCGCTTGGCGCCGAGGGCGCCGATGGTTGCCCGCAAATTGTGCAGGATGCGGCGGGCTTCCATGAATTTCTCGTCGCGGATCGCGTCGCCCGCCAGGTTCAGCGGTTCCACGCCCGGGCCGATGCCGTCCCGCACGATCTTGACGACGTTTTCGATGGCCCGATCGTCGTCGCCCATGTATTGCATCAGCTTGTCGACGCAGAAGATGGCCTCGTCGGAGGCGCTGGCATAACTGGTCATGATGCTCTCCTCAGTCGCGGAAGACCCAGTAGCGTCCCGCTTCACCGTCCACCGCCGACAGCCCGAACCGTTCGCCGGCCCGCGTGTGCTGGTGGATCAGGTAATACATATCACTCAAGGCCGAGCGGCGCTCGGCATAGTAGGAGTGCCTGATGAAGCCGGTATCGACACCAGTCGCATCAATGGTCTCCACGCCCGGGGCCACCACCAGGCTGGAACCGCTTTCGCCGGCGCGCGGGTAGCCATGCACGCGCTTCGATACCTGCAGCGCCGTATCATCCGACGACGCGTACAGAGTGATCGGGTTGGCCGCCTTTGCCAGCGCGGGCGCGATCTGCTTGCGGAACACGTCGGCATCGATGTCCGGCGCGCTCAGGATGATTTCGCGAATCTTGTTCGCCAGGTCGGGCCGCGCTTCCACCAGGCTGGCGATGGCGCGGGCTACGGCGCGGTTGCCCATGCTGTGCGCCAGCAGGTAGACATGCTCGGCGCCGCTGCGTTCCAGGAAATCGGTGAGGAAGGCCTGCAGGTCCGGCAGCGTCCATTCGACATTGGCTTCATCCACTATATAACCAGCGAGCTTGCCTTGCGAGGGCCAGCTGTAAAAAACCGGCACGCCCTGGTAGCCAAGGTCGTAAGCGAGCTGGCCGGTGCGGCGCGCGGCGTCTTCAAACGTCACGCGGTAGCCGTGCACGAAGAGCAGGGCGGTCTTCTCGCCGCCCGCCGCCACCGCATCCTTTAGCTGGCTGAAGTATTCGCCGCCGTCCATCACTTCGGCCGCCGTTAGCACGACATGCCGGTCGGGATTTTCGCGCAGCTCCAGCCGCAGCAGGGATGGCGATTCCAGCTCGCCCATGCGGTGCTCGCGCGGGATGCTGACTTCGCAGCTGCCGTAGCGCAGCTGGCCGCGCGTGCTGCCGAACAGGCGCGCCGGATGCCGGTCGCCCGTCAGGTCGCGATCGGTGGCGAACCAGACCTTCATTACCGCGTGATTGGGGCCGGGCGACAGCTCGGCGCCGGCCTGCTGGGTGCTGACGCGTGCCTGGCGCCGCTTCTCGACTTCGTCGATCAGGTTGCGCGCGGCCGCCCGCAGATAGCGGTCACCCGCCAGGCCGGCCGCCGCCAGCGCATCGGACAGCGCGAACTGGCGGGACTTCGATCCGGGGTCTTGTTCAATATCGGCAATCGCGTCCGCGACGGCAGGGGAGTTCCCCGCCAGCCGGGATTTCAACATCTGGTAGGCCGCGCTGATGCCGCCTTCGCTGGCACCGGCCGTCACTGCAGTAGTGATGACATCCATGCGATTCTCCTGGCTCCGTTAATGCATATCTGACCACAGTGCCTGTGGCAAGTCCAGCCCCGCGCGCACCTAGCGCAGGGGGCGCATTTCAAGGCGGTTGATGCGCGCCGCCTTGTTGTAATCGACTTCCAGTTGCCAAGTCTGTTCGCCGCAATCGACCTGGTATAGGTACTGGCGGTCTTCGCCTTTGACGCGGCGGTCCATCAGGCGCAGCGCGGGCGCCGGGCAGCCGCGCAGCTGTCGGGCGGCCGTGCCGCTGGCGAGCGTCATCGCGGCGCCGCGTTCGGTGAAGCGTTCCTGCGGCGTATCGCCGGCGGCGATGCGCGACAGGACTTCGGTCACTTCCGCCGTCACTTGCGGCTCCATATCCTGCGGCTGCGCGCCGGCGCAACCGGAAATAACAACCCCGGCCAGCGGCAGGATAAAAATTTTCGCCATAAAACCCCCGAATGTTGCGTATGCGCACTTGACGCAATATAAAAACGACACTTTGTGATTTTAATCAAAATTTTCAAAAATATATTCTAATTTTTCGACATATACTCGCGCCACGCGTTTAACCAGTGAAAGTCCCGGCGGGGAAATAAATAAAGTAAATAAATGAATATTTTCAGGAGAAAATAAAGATATGCGGAAGACATCACGCACCACGATCGCCACAATGATCATGCTGGCCTGCGCAAGCTTTGCGAACGCGGCCGACAAGAGGGTCGACAACCTCACCTTCTTTAGTGGTACGAAAGCCGCCTCGGCCGACCAGGCCCTGCGCCAGAATGCCGATCGCTTCGGCCTGCCCGCCAGTCTCGACAACCTCGTGCTGACCCGCGTGCAGGAATCGCTGACAGCCACCCACTACCACTACCAGCAGATGTTGCGCGGCCTGCCGGTGGACCGTGCCGAGATCATTGTCTCGATCGGCAAGAAGGGTGAGCTGTTGAAGATCTTCAACGAAACGCGCCACATTCCGGCCCAGGTGGATGCGGACGCCGTCAACCAGCTCTATAACAAGGCCCAGATCAGCGACGAGCAGGCGCTGGACCAGGGCTGGAAAAACATGAAGGTTCAGCATCCGCTGGTGAGCGTGCCGAGCAGCACCCTGGTGTGGGTGCCGACCAAGGATGGCGTGCAGCTGGCGAAGAAGGTGCAGATCGAGGCGGAGATGCCGACCGGCGGCTTCGTGCAGCTGCTGAATGCCCATGACGGCACGCTGCTGGACTCGTACAGCACCTCGCTGCCGCGCAAGGGCGGCGAGCGCAGCATCGAAGCGCGCGCCAATGTCGCCGGCGGTACGCTGGACCGGGCCGCGGCGACGGCTGCCGCCAAAGCGCAGGGCAAGAGCCAGTCCGGCGCGACGAAACCGGCGGCAACGGCGGCGGTGGCTGCGGCGGTTGCTTCCGGCATCAATGGCAGCGGCCTGGTCTTCGACCCCGATCCGCGCACCGCGCTGAACACCGACGCCCTGACCGATACGTCGCCAGCATCCGCTTTCGATGCCGCTTATGCCACGAAAAGCCTGCTGGACCTGACGGTGACGGCTGGCGTCTACAAGCTGAGCGGGCCTTATGTGAATATTAAGAACATTGAAGCCCCGAACACGGCGCCCAGCACGACCACCAACGGCGTGTGGACGGCCAAGCGCGGCAACAATGCCTTCGACGACACCAACGTCTACTTCCACATCGACCAGAACCAGCGCTACATCCAGTCGCTGGGCTTCACCGGCACCAAGTCCATCATCAATCGTCCGCTGGACGTGGATACCGATGGCGTCAACGGCGACGACAACTCGCACTACAGCGGCGGCGCCTCCGACTACCTGGCTTTCGGCCATGGTTGCGTGAACGACAGCGAAGATGCGGACGTGATCCTGCACGAGTATGGCCATGGCATCCAGGCCAACATCAACAGCAGCTGGTCCGGCGGCGACACGGGCGCGATGGGCGAGGGCTTCGGCGACTACTGGGCCGCGTCCTATTCGTACAGCACGCCAAATGGCCCGACCTACCATCCCGAGTGGGCATTCAGCTGGGATGGCCATGGCTCCTGCTGGGCCGGCCGCATGCTGAACCGTACGGACGCGAAGTACAACAGCGCCAAGTCCTATGCCGCCCATACCTCGGTCACCGAAGGCGGCGTGACTTTCCAGTCCGATGAATTGTGGTCGGCGCCGCTGTACCAGTCCATGGTAGCGCTGATCGCTGCCGGCAAGCCGCGCGGCAATATCGACAAGATCATCCTGGAAGCCCACTTCGGCCTCGGCGCCAACGTGAAGATGCCGGCCATGGCAACGGCCATCGTGAACGCGGCCAAGACCTTATTCCCGGCCGACCTGAGCTACGCCAACACCTTCCAGGCCAAGTTCGAAGCGCAGAACATCCTGAGCGCCACCCAGCCGCCGGGTCCAACGGTCAGCGAGACGGAAAGCAATAACACCATCGCCACCGCCAACGCGCTGACCCAGACCAACACCACGGTGAACGGCACGATGAGCGCTTCCACCGACGCGGACTACTTCAAGGTCACGCTACCGGCCGGCAAGACGGTGACCGTGACGATGACCCCGAACGCGACGTCGGACTATGACCTGGAGCTGTACAACGCAGCCGGTACCAAGCTCGCGTCCAGCGTGAAGGGCGCCGGACAGGTGGATACCGTTACCCGCGCCAATACGGGTACCGGCTCGGTCGATCTTTATGCCAAGGTGATTTATTACAGTGGCGGCACCGGCGCCACGAGCGGTAAATATACTTTGAATGCCAGCTGGTAATTTAAAAGCCAGAGATAAACTGTCCGGAATTTAACCGGGCAGTTTATTTTTTAACGGTTTTTATTAAAATGTCTCATTTGAGACATTTATTGCTAGCCATTATTGTTGGCCATTATTAAATTGCTGGGCGAAAGTCTGTAGCGCGCGGGCTTCATCATCGCTCGGCTTCGAATCCGGAGGCAGCATGCGCACCGGTTGCGCCCGGGCCGAGGCGGCGGCCTCCCAGTGCGGCGCCTCGATCGAATCGAACACCGTCCTCAGCTGCTGGCCCCAGGTGCTGCGGATCATCTGGAAGTAGGCGTTCTTCTCGTCGATCGTCACGAAGCGGCTCACGGCCAGGCTGTTGTTCTCGTAGACCAGCAGGTCCAGGGGCAGGCCAACGGAAATATTCGACTTCAAGGTGGAATCCATCGAGATCAGCGCGCACTTGGCGGCCGCATCCAGCGTAGTCTCGGGCGTGATCACGCGGTCGATGATGGGCTTGCCGTACTTGGACTCGCCGATCTGGAAATAGGTGTTCTCGTTGTGGGACTCGATGAAGTTGCCGGCCGAGTAGACCTGGAACAGGCGGCAGCGCTCGCCCTTGATCTGGCCGCCGAAGATCAGGCTCACGTTGAAATCGATGCCGAAATCGCCCAGCGACTTGGCTTCCCTCTCGTGGATCACGCGCACCGCCTCGCCCAGCACGCGCGCCGCCTCATACATATTCGGGGCATTCCACAAGGTATGACCGCTGGACCCTTCGAACTCGTTGACCAGCTGGCGCACCGACTGCGAGATGGAGAGGTTCCCGGCCGTCATCAGTACCATCACCCGCTCTCCCGCCTGCTCGAAGACGCTGAGCTTGCGGAAAGTGCCGATCTGGTCCACACCGGCATTGGTTCGGGAATCGGACAGGAACACCAGTCCAGCATTGAGGCGCATGCCAACACAATAAGTCATAAAGCAAATCCGGAAGAATGGTAAGCCGATTCTACACCGTTCATTGCTGCAAGACCTTTACCTGCACGGCAAGCGTTTCCATGCCGCCGCCGCGTCGCACGCCCCGTACCGGCGCCGCGGAATCATAGTCGCGGCCCACTGCCAGCCGGCAATAGGCATCCGTCATCAGCCGGGCGTGGGTCACGTCGATGCTGACCCAGCCTTCGTAGTCGCTGTCCGTGGCCCATGCGTCGATCCACGCGTGGCTGGCTGCATGTTCGCTGTCACCCGGATCGATGTAGCCGGAAACATAGCGCGCCGGAATGCCCTGGGCGTGGCAACAGGCCAGGAAGATGTGAGCATGGTCCTGGCAGACGCCGCTGCCCATGTCCAGCGCGTCGCTGGCCGGCGTGTCGACTTCGGTTGCACCGCTTTGATACTTGACCGCACCAAAGATGTGCTCTGCAAGACTCAGCAATTGCGATGTTTCCGCCTTGCCGTCGGGTAAAGAAAGAGCCGCCAGCTCGCGTATGCCGTGGGTGGGCGAAGTGAAACGGGTTGGTACGGTATACACGAGTGGCGACAAAGCGTCTCCGTTGGGAATGCGGCCGCGCGCGGGAGAACGCGTTTCGACCTGCCCCTGGGCGACGATGGTGAGACTGTTATGCGGACGGGATAAGGTCAGCATATGTGACTGGTTGGCATAGGCATCGGCAAACGCATGCAGGCTGCCCGGCGCGGAAAGCTGCCAGGAGAGCACGTGCTGGTGCTGCTCGATGCGCGGCGTCAGGTGCAGCAACTGGATGGTGTAAGCCAGTTCTGCACTGTAGCTGTAGCGTGTTTCGTGTCGGATCGACAGTTGCATTCGCTTCCCCTAGGCAGCCAGCGGCACGAGGAAATCGCGGCTGACGCGGTTGCCCAGCTCATAAACACGCGCCAGGAACTCGGTCAGTGTATCGTGCAGGCCCACGCGCAGGATATCGTCGATGCGCGCGAACTGCAGGTCGGCGTGCAGCTTGCCGGCGAAGCGCTCCGTGTCGCCGGACAGGTCGTTGCGCACGCAGCGCAAATTGATCACGACTTCCTCCATGCATGCCAGCAGGGAGCGCGGCATGTCCGCCCGCAGCATCAGCAGATCGGCCACACGTGCCGGCGTGATCACATCGCGGTATACCTTGCGGTAGATCTCGAAGCCGGACACTGAACGCAGCAGTGCGGCCCAGTAATAGAAGTCGCGCTCGCCTTGGGCCGCGTCGGCATGGAACTTCACGTCCAGGATGCGCGCGGTATTGTCGGCGCGTTCCAGGAAGGTGCCGAGACGGATGAAGTTCACTGCCTCATCCTTGAGCATGGTGCCGACCGTGACGCCGCGCGACAGGTGGGAGCGGTACTTGACCCAGTCGAAGAATTTGGAGGGATCGTGTTCCAGCAGGCCGTTGCGCAGGTGCTTTTGCATGTCCAGCCAGGTCTGGTTCTGGATTTCCCACACTTCGGTGGTCAGCGCGCCGCGTACGGCGCGGGCATTCTCGCGCGCTTCGCGCAGGCAGGCCGTGATCGATGAAGGATTGGACGGGTCGCGCACCATGAAGTCGATCACTTCGCGTGACGTGACCGCCTGGTACTTGTCGGCATACGCGTTCTGCAACTCGGAAATGCCCAGCACGGCGTGCCAGCTGTGTTCCGTGTCCGCGTCGGACTGCGGCAGCATCGCGGTCTGCACGGTCACGTCCAGCATGCGGGCCGTATTTTCGGCCCGTTCGGTGTAGCGGGCCATCCAGAACAGGTGGTCGGCGGTTCGGCTCAGCATAGTGTTCTCCTTATTTTTCGAGGACCCAGGTGTCCTTGGTGCCGCCACCCTGGGACGAGTTGACCACCAGCGACCCTTCCTGCAGCGCCACGCGCGTGAGGCCGCCCGGCACCATCGATACGGTCTTGCCGGACAACACAAACGGCCGCAAGTCGATGTGGCGCGGCGCGACGCCTTGCTCGACGTAGGTCGGGCAGTTGGACAGTGCCAGCGTGGGTTGGGCAATATACGCATCGGGCCGTGCAATCAGGCGGTCGCGGAAAGCCGCTATCTGTTCGCGTGTGCTGGCCGGACCGACCAGCATGCCGTAGCCGCCGGCGCCGTGGACTTCCTTGACCACCAGCTCGGGCAGGTGGTTCAGCACATAGTCCAGCTCTTCCGGCTTGCGGCACTGCCAGGTCGGCACATTATTGAGCACCGGTTCTTCGGTCAGGTAGAAGCGGATCATGTCCGGCACATACGGATAAATCGATTTATCGTCCGCCACGCCAGTGCCGATGGCATTGGCCAGCGTAACGCGTCCGGCGCGGTAGACGGACAGCAGGCCCGCTACGCCCAGCGTGGAGTCCGAGCGGAACGCGAGGGGATCGAGGAAGTCGTCGTCC
The DNA here is from genome assembly GCA_036404755.1 of Pseudoduganella sp. Taxonomy (GTDB): domain Bacteria; phylum Pseudomonadota; class Gammaproteobacteria; order Burkholderiales; family Burkholderiaceae_D; genus Rugamonas. Next base: position 6,595 of record DASWYX010000055.1, on the reverse strand, counting down.
AGGCGGCGGTAGATCACGTCCACACGCTTCGGCCCGTGCGTGGTGCGCATGTAGACGGCGTTGTCGTTGACGAAGAGGTCCTTGCCTTCCACCAGTTCCACGCCCATCTGCTGCGCCAGGAAGGCGTGCTCGAAATAGGCAGAGTTGTACATGCCCGGTGTCATCACCACCACGGTCGGGTCGCTGACGCCCATCGGCGCTACGGAGCGCAGGTTGTCCAGCAACAGGTCCGGATAGTGATCGACGGGCGCAATGCGGTTGCGCGCGAACAGTTCGGGGAACAGGCGCATCATCATGCGGCGGTTTTCCAGCATATACGACACGCCGGACGGCACCCGCAGATTATCCTCCAGCACATAGAACTCGCCCTCGCCGGCGCGCACGATGTCGATGCCGGCGATGTGCGCATAAATATCGCTGGCCACGTCGACGCCCTGCATCTCGGGGCGGTACTGCGCGTTGCGGTAGATCTGCTCGGCCGGAATAATGCCGGCGCGGACGATATCCTGTCCGTGATAGATATCGTGCACGAACATATTCAGCGCCTTCACGCGCTGCACCAGCCCGGTTTGCAGCTGGCTCCATTCCGCGGCGGGAATGATGCGCGGGATGATATCAAAGGGGATCAGGCGTTCGGTGCCGGCATCGTCGCCATACACGGCAAAGGTAATGCCCACGCGGCGGAAAGTGAGATCGGCTTCGGCCCGCTTGCGGGCGACGCTCTCAGGTGGCTGCTTTTCGAGCCAGCGGCAGAACTCGGCGTAATGCTCACGCGTAACGCCTTCGTTCGACATCTCGTTGAAGAATTTTGGCATGGCTTGCTTCCCCAGTTTTTTTATCAAGAGAACAATCAAGATTCGTGCCAGCTTTGCTGCACCATGCCGGTGCGCCATCCCGCGCTGCGCAGACCGGTTCAGCGCACAGCAATGAAGCGCCAATGGCGCTGCCTGTGCCGCGCGGGGCGGCGCGAATCCGCCAATACGCGATCGTGGCGCTATGACCGCCATCTCCGCCGACCCCGCACGGGCCATGCCCGCATTTCCCGAATGCTTGCGCCATGCCGACCCGCCAAAGCCGTCGACAACGGCGCATGCGCAAGCCTACGCTCGTGCGCTGGAGCAGGCTGCCTGCGCCACGCGGCCGGACAGGACACAGAGCCCGGGGTGCTCCTGTAACCCCGATGGCACACCTCGTGCTTTCGTCAACCTGACTCAGCCGAAAGCCGACACAAATTTTGCCAAACCTGAAAGGACCGACATCATGCTGCAATCGAACATCACCCAGGATGCCCGCGTTGCCATCACCGCGCGCGCCATCGCCGCGAAGGCCATCAAGGACCTGAGTTTCGCGCAATTGGCCGAAGGCACCGGCCTGAGTGTCGCCTACGTGACCGCAGCGCTGCTCGGCCAGCACGCCTTGCCGAAAGCCGCGGCCGAATTGGTAGCCGACCGGCTGGGGCTGGACGCCGCCGATGCCGCGCAACTGCAGGCCATACCACTGCGCGGCAGCATCCCCGGCGGCGTGCCCACCGATCCAACGATCTACCGCTTCTACGAAATGGTCCAGGTCTACGGCACCACGCTGAAAGCCCTGGTCCACGAGCAGTTCGGCGACGGCATTATCAGCGCCATCAATTTCAAGCTCGACATCCAGAAGGTCGACGACCCGGAAGGCGGCTCGCGCGCCGTGATCACGCTCGATGGCAAGTTCCTGCCATATAAACCGTTCTGACCTCACCGTCCGCCAAGCCATCACCATCAACGGACGCACCGGCCACGCGCAACCCTCCCAGCTTGCGCGCGTCGCCCAGCACGGACGGGCAGGCGGCCGGTCTCGCGCCGCACCCAGCACGCACTGGCCGGCGGCCCGTTGCTCCCGCCTCGCTGCTCGCCAAGTCAACGCCGCGCCGCACGCCGGACAAAGTGGGACTCATCGGCTCCGAACCATCCCTGAAGGCACTTTTTTTTGCGCACACTGCTATCATGGTCCTGACGACAATGAGAGGAGTGCATGCCAATGCAGCAACTATCCCCGTCCACACTGCTCGAAATCATCGATGCCCAGGTACGCCTTGTCGGTTTTGGCACCAACCTGAGCGCCGTGATCGATGAAGCATCGCGCGTGGCGGTCAGGCTGACTGCCGCGGATGGCGCCGTCGTGGAACTGCTGGAAGGCGAAGAGATCGTGTACCGCTCAGCGTCCGGCATCGCCGAAGCGCAGTTGGGTTTGCGCATGCCGGTGGCGAACAGCCTGTCCGGCTATTGCCTGCTCAATAAGACAGCGGCCACCTGCACCGACAGCGAAGCGGATGAGCGAGTGAACCGCGTAGCCTGCCGCAAGGTGGGTCTAAGAGCCATGGTCATCGTGCCGCTGATCGCAGGCGACCAGGCCATCGCGGTCATGAAGCTGGTCTGGCGCGAGCCACGCCCGCTCGACAATAACGAAGTGGACATCGCCCAGCTGCTGGCGAATATGTGCGCCGCGCTGATGCACCAGGCAGCACTGGAAGGCACCGACGTCATGCACCGACGCCTCACCGTCGATGGGGACACCGGCATCGCCAACCGCAACTACTTCTTCGAAAAGCTGCGTGCGCGCCTGCTGGCGACGGCCCATGTGGGCGTTGGCCTGGTGCGGATCGAAACGGACTACGCGGCCAATCTCATCCTGCGGTGCATTGAAACAGAGTGCAGGGAAGGGGACTTTGTGGCGCGGGTGTCGGCCAATGAATTTGCCATCATCATGAGCATGGCGGTGCGCCGCTCGGTGGTCGAGAGTCAGCTCTTGCGGATATCGCACGCCGTATCGCGTGCCGGCTTCGGTGCGGTGCGTAGCGGCTCCGCATTCTCGCCGGATGACGGCGCCTCGGCCGCGGATCTGTTCTTCGCCGCGACGGCCGCGCTCACGCGTTCGTGAGCGCCGGGCCGGCGCAGGAGCCGCTTAGTTGCGGTACATCTCGCGGTATTCCGGGCTTTCGCCAACATAGACTTTCACGCCCGTCGCCTGCAGTTCCGCCGGCAGGATGGTTGCCAGATCCAGCACGCCTTCCTGATGGTACAGGTCGAACTTCCAGGTGAACGGTGTGCCGTTGATGTTGAACTGGATGGTCTCGCCATTCGTCACCTGCACCGATTTCGTTTCCGGGGTGATTTCGATGACGCGCTGGGCGGCGCTGGCGGTGGCTGGTGCGCCATAGATCTTCGGGCTTACGTCAAACACGCCGGCGTTGGCGTTCATGGCGAAAGCGGAAGCGGCGAGGGCAAAAGCGAACAGGGACTTGGTGATTTTCATGGTCAGGCTCCGTAGAAGTTTGTATGTATTCGACGTGTCGTCGATGGATACAACTTTAGAGCCCGGCCCCCAACGCTCCGATGACGGAAGGATTACAAAGTGGTGACATCCGGGAAAAAGATCTCGAACCGCGTCACGCCGCCTTCGCTGAACGCCCGCCAGCTTCCCTGGTGCAGGGACATGATGCTGCGCACGATGGACAATCCCAGACCGCTGGATTCGGCACTGCCGGTGCGGGAAGCGTCCGCCCGGTAGAAGCGGTCGAAAATGCGTTCCAGGTGGGCCGGCGCAATGGTCGGCCCCTTATTTTCGACGGAAAAGCGCGTGCCATCGTTCGTTTGCGCAGCCTTCAGCCTGATCTCGCTGCCCTCGTATGCATAGCGCACGGCGTTCGCCAGCAGGTTGGCCAGCGCGCGCCGCAGCAGGTTCGGGTCGGCCCAGACGGTGCCTTCACCTTCGCATACAACGCGCACATGGCGGTCTTCCGCAGGGCCTTCGAAGTACTCGCAGACCCGTTCCAGTTCTTCGTGCAGGTCCAGCGTTTTGCGTTCGATGGCGTGGTCCGCATGTTCGGCACGGGCGAGGAACAGCATGCTGTCCGTCATCCGCGCGAGTCGCTGCAGCTCCTCGAACGTGGAGCCGAGCAGCTTCTGGTAATAGTCCGTATCGCGCCGGTGGCCGAGGGCGACCTCGATCTGGCCCAGCATATTGTTGACGGGCGTGCGCAGGTCGTGCGCCATGTCCGCAGAAACCTGGCTCAGTTGCGCGAAGCCGGTTTCGAGCCGTCCCAGCATGCCGTTGAAGGAATCGATCAAGGGCAGCAACTCGCGCGGCGCCTGCTCGGTTTCGATGCGGCGCGACAGGCTGCGCACGCCAATGGACGCCGTCTGTGCCGCCAGATGGCCCACCGGCGCTAGTGCCTTGCGCGCCAGGGCGTATGCCAGCAGCGCCGAAAGAAAGCCGGCGCCCAGCGCCATGAAGATCACCCGGTTGCGGTATTCGGCCAGCATGCGCGTACGCTCCGCCATGACGCGGCCGGAGATCACGACCAGGTCGCGCTGCGGGTCGGTCGTCTTTGCAAGGGCGGAGGTCACGCTGAAAGGGATGTTGTTCGCAACGCGCGAGTGTCGTACGTCGTGCAGGGCGAGCGCTTCGTGGGCGGGCACGGGGACCAGGTCGGGAATCGTGGCCCTGGCGGGATTGATTTCGATCAGCGGCCGCTGCCCGGCGTACTTCACGACCAGCAGGGCTTCCTGGTTGCCCAGCATATTCGCGAAGAGCTGGGGCTTGGTGCCGATCAGTTCCATCGCATCCTCATCGCGCAGCAGGGTGCGGATCTGGTCGATTCGCGCGATCAGGGCGGTGTCGTCGCGGACGCTGAGCTGAGTGTACAGGCGGTCGTAAAGCAAAAAGCCAATCGCCCCGGCGGCCATGAAGGTCAACAGGGCGAGGGCGAGCGAAAGCCGGGTAACGAGGGAAGGGCGTTTCATTCCTCTTCCTCGCAGCGGTAGCCGACGCCGTAAACGGTATGTATCAACTTGACTTCGAACGGATCGTCCACCTTCTGGCGCAGCCGGCGCACAGCCACGTCGACCACATTGGTATCGCTGTCGAAGTTCATGTCCCACACGCGGGACGCGATCAGGGAGCGTGAAAGGACCTGGCCCTGGTTCTGCATGAAGAACTGCAGCAGGTTGAATTCCTTGTTGGTTAGCGTGATCTTCGCCGTCCCGCGCGTTACGCGGCGCTTCTGCACATCGACCTGCAGGTCGGCGATCTGCAGGACGTCGTCCTGCTTGACCTGGCGGCCGCGCCGCAGCGCCACGCGGATTTTCGCCAGCAGCTCGGCAAAGGAGAAGGGTTTGACCAGGTAATCATCCGCGCCCAGGTCGAGTCCTTTCAGGCGGTCCTCCAGCGTGCCGCGCGCGCTGAGGAAAAGCACCGGCGTTTCCTTGCCGCTCAGGCGGCGCATCACATCCCAGCCGTCCATCTCCGGCATCATCACATCAAGCAGGATCAGGTCGTAGCGGAATTCGTTGGCCATGTGGAGGCCGTCGCGGCCGTTGCGGGCCACGTCCACCACATAGCCGGACTCCGTCAGGCCGTTCTGGATGTATTCGGCCGTCTTGAACTCGTCTTCAACGACAAGGATTCTCATACCTGGCGCACTTTCGCTGGTTTCATAGCCGGAGGATAGCACTTATCAGTTCCCCAGTTTCACGGCGGCCTGCTCGATCAGCGCCGCCACTTCCTTTGGATGGGAGATGTAGATGGCGTGGCTGCCAGGGACTTCCACCGTCGTGGCCTTGGCGCGCGCCGCGTACATGCGCTCCAGTTTCGGATTGATGGCCCGGTCGTCCATTGCCACCATGTACCAGCTGGGCTTATTGCGCCAGGCCGGATTGGTGATGGTTGTAGTGTTGACCCGCGCATTGGGCGGCATCTGGGAACGGGCCATGAACTCCGCGTCCGCCTTCGGCAGGTCGGCCGCGAAGTCTTCGTGGAAGTGGGCCGGGTCGACGAAGACATAGCCGTCCGGCGTGAGCTGGGTGCGGATCTGGCCCGGGATCTTGTTCTTGTTGCTCGCCGTGGACTCGCCCTCGTCCGGGGCATGGGCGGCAATGTAGACCAGGCCCGCCACGTGCGGATCGTTACCGGCCTGCGTGATCACGGCGCCGCCGTAGCTATGCCCAACCAGGATGCTCGGCCCGTTTTGGCGGCTCAGCACCCGCACGGTGGCGTTCACGTCCTCTTCCAGCGAAGTCAAGGGCTCCTGGACCATGTTCACGTTGTAGCCGTCGTTGGTCAGGATGTCGTATACGGCGCGCCATCCGGAGGCATCGGCAAACTGGCCGTGAACCAGGACGATGTTGCGGACCGGTTCAGCGAAGGCAGGCGAGATCAGGCCAGCGGCAAGGGCGGCGGAAGCGAGGACTTTCATCGTGAGGCGCATAACAGGCTCCATATCGGTTGAACTGCATCCAGTATGCGGACGCGCTGCCGACGAAGCTCTGACGGAATCATTACAAACCGATGACAGTCGCTGAGTTTACTTGACCGCTCGATCCAGAATGCTTATCCTGTTCTGGACTAGTCAATCCATAATCTCATTCAAGGAAACGGTATGAACAAGAATTTGCAAGGGAAGGTCGCCCTGGTGATGGGCGGTACCCGCGGCATTGGCGCTGCGATCGTGGAGCGGCTGGCGCGCGAAGGCGCATCGGTAGCGTTCACTTATGCGGCTTCGGCCGCTGCGGCGAAGGATCTGGCTGAGACGATCACGGCATCGGGCGGGCACGCGCTG
>DASWYX010000054.1:0-2661 GCA_036404755.1 Pseudoduganella sp. | reverse complement strand
TAGTACACACACGCGTAGATTCATTAATCGAACTCCTGTCAAAGTGTGATTCGGCGCCATCAGAGCACCAGACCTTCGTCTGTGCAATGGGTTGCATAGAGTTTATTTGAAGGGAGGCAATTGACAAGAAAATAATGTGATGTGTGTTGTAACTTTGCCTCACAAAAAAACGGGGCCGTGGCCCCGTTATGTATCAAGTACCGTGCCCGTCGGGCCGCTGTCCGAAACTCGGTTCGGCCCCGCGGGGCTGTAGGGCGGATCGTTTTGATCCGCCGTGCGTGACCAGCCTGCGCCTTAAAACTGATACCGCAGCCCCACGTTAAAGTAGCGCCCGATCGCCCCGCTGTAATCCAGCGGATTGAAGCCGGCGGCGCCATAGGTCAGCGGATCCAGCGGCGGTTCCTTGTCGAACAGGTTCTGGATCGTGCCGAAGATTTCCAGTTTCGGGCTGAAGCGGTAGCGTGCCGTCAGGTCCAGCGTGGTGAAGGAACTGAGTTTGCAACCGTTCGGCGCATCCTGGCCGTTGGCGAAGTGGCTGGCGCAGCCATCCGGATCGTTCTTGAACAGGGTGTTATCCATCTTGCCGCGGAAGTTCACCGTGCCGGTCACGCGCCACTGGTCCTTGTCCCAGGTGGCGGACAGGTTGACGCGATCGTCCGGCGTACCGATACAGTTGGTCACATCGCAGTTGCCGTGGGTGCCGGCGAAGTCGCGCGAAGTGCCATCCTTCTCTGTGCGCAGCCACTTGAACAGGTGGGTCCACTTCACGTCCGTGGTCAGGTTGCCGTAGCCGCTGCCCAGTTGCCACACGCGGCGCATGTCGAGGTCGACGCCGCGCACCTTGGTGGAAGCCGAGTTCACGTAGTTGGCCAGCACCGCCGTGATGGCGCCCGGATCGCCCGGGATATTGGTCGCGGTGGACGGATCGCGCGCCACATTGCCCGCGGCGATGGCTGCATCAACCTGCTCCTGGTTGATCTCGTTCTTGCGCTTGATCTCCCACACGTCCAGCGAGATGCTGGTGCGCGGCAGCGGGTCCCACACCGCACCGATCGAGTAGCTCTTCGAGCGCTCGGGCGACAGGTTTGGATTCGGCGAAGTGATGACGGCAATCGAAGCAGGATCGCAGGCCGCCTGCACGCCCAGGCCGCAACGCAGCGGGTCGGAAGCGGTGGAGAAAGCCGCCAGGCCGCCGCGGCCGTTCTCGGCGGCGCTCGGGGCGCGGAAGCCGCGTTCGAAGTTGCCGCGCAGGGCGAAGGTGCGCGTCGGCGTCCACTTGATGCCCAGCTTCGGCGTATAGGAATCGCCGACGTCGGTGAAGTGGTCGAAGCGGATCGCGGTCGACACTTCCACGGTGCTCAGCACGGGCGCCAGCAGCTCGGCGTAGAGCGCCCCCACATTGCGTGCGCCCTCGTAGGCCGAGTAGCCCAGGCCGATGATGTTGCCGCGGTCCGTTCCGGTAGTCGGACGCAGGAAGGTTTCCTCGCGGCGGAATTCGCCGCCCACCGCCAGGCCCAGCGCACCGCCCGGCAGCTTGCCGAATTCGCGCGAAGCCTTGACGTCGATCTGGGCGATGCGGCTGCGCGCATCATTCGAGATCGTCGGCGACAGCGCCGCATACATGGCGGCCGAATTCAGGCCGGCGTTTTCGCCGATGCGCCACAAAGTTCCGGCGGGCAGGGCGGCGTAAGCGGGATTGTTGCGTGCCGCCGCCACATTGGTCGCGCTCGGATTCAGCAGGGCGAAGGCGACGTCGCGCTGCAGGTAGCCGGTGCGGTCATTGTTCACGCGGCTCTGCGAGAAGAGCAGGGCGGAATCGACGTCCCAGCCTGCCACCGAGCCCTTGGCGCCCAGCACGGCGCGGGTGAAGGTCGATTCGATTTCGCTGGTGCGCGGACCGACGTCGGCTGCCAGGTAGCGCAGGCGGGCGGTGCTGCCGAAGTAAGGATTGTCCGGATGCGCCGCGCCCAGGGACACGGAGGCATTGCTGACCGGGCCGCCCGGGTAGCCCACGCTGGAGCTGACGGAAGACGGCGTGGTCGAGGAATTCGTCTTGCTGGTGTAGACATTGAACTCGGCGTAGGTTTGCCAGTCCGGATTCACCTGCCACGTGCCGCGGCCGAACAGGTTGATGGTGCTCTGGTCCGGCTGCATCTGGCCGTACTGCTGGGTGGCGTCGATCAGGCAGCCGCCGCCGGGATCGCCCTGCGGATGGCTGGTGAAGTTGGAGCAGGCCGCACCGGGGAAGGTGCGGGTGAAGCCCACGCCGTTCGGATTGCCGCGGTTGTAGTAATCGAGCGTGCTGGGATTGCGCACGTTGCCGTTGATGGCGTTGCCGGCGGCATTGTTGGTCGTGATGGCGCCGGTGCCGCCGAGCGCTTCCTGGGCGCTGAAGCCGAAGGCGCGCAAGTCGGACAGGCCGACCGGGCCGCGGCCGGCGCGGTCGCGGTTCCACACCTCGTTCTTCTTGCCGAATTCCAGGCTGAACAGGGCGTTGTACTTGTCGCTGTCCAGATCGCCGAAGCCGTGGGTGATGGCCAGGCGCGTGTCGCTGCCGTCCTTCTCCTGCGAGATGCCGCTGCTGGCGCGGATGGCGGTCCCCTTGTAGTCCTTGCGCAGGATCACGTTGACCACGCCAGCAATCGCGTCGGAACCGTAAAT
>DASWYX010000053.1:0-6061 GCA_036404755.1 Pseudoduganella sp. | reverse complement strand
CTGCTTGCGGTTGGACAGCTGGTCGTTGAGGCGCTGGTACTGGTCGATCACGGTCGCATCCAGTTCCCAGTCGTCGCGCGCCAGCGATGCCTGCAGGCTGGCGATACGCAAGTCCACCTGGTGCGCGTTCTGGTGCTGGGCCACGAGCGCCTGGCGGCGTGCGGGACGCTTCCATGCCGGCGGCAGATGGCGCCACTGGCGGCGCAGCGCCAGCAGTGCACGGGCGTGGTCGGAGCGCTGCTCCAGCTGACGCTTGTGGGTCAGGCGCATGCCCGCTTCGGCTTCGGACAAGGCCATGCGCGCCGACTGCCAGGTGGTGTCCGCACGGGTGCGGGCCACGGTGGCATTCTTCATCAGCCCTTGCAGCTCGCCCAGGCGGCCGCCCACTTCCAGGCGCTCGGCGCGCAGCGGCACGGCGGCGCGCGCGGCCTCGTCGAATTCCTCGGTACGGGCGGACAGTTCCTTCACCGCGTCCACGCCGGCCACGCGCGCCTTCAGCGCGCTGGTTTCGGAAGCCAGCTTGGAAATTTGCAGCGTGTACTTGTCCTCTTCCGCTTCCAGCGACGGCAGGTTCTTCTGGATCGCGTCCATACGCTGCGTCTTGCCGGCGGAACCGAAGCGGTAGCGCGACGCCTCAACGAACAGCGAACGGCCGCCGCGGCGCTCCTTGTGGTAGGCGTCCGGCGTGATCCACTCTTCGATATTGCCCAGCTTTGCGCCGTCTTCCACCGACTCCACGCGCGTGATGCGCGAGAGCTGGTCGATCAGCCATTCGGGCGCCAGGCCGCTGAAGCGGACCACGGACAGCAGGCTCTGGTTCTTCGGCTCGTGCGCCTTCACGCAATCGGGCACGATGAAGTGGCGATAGCGCTCCTTCTCGGCCAGGCGGTAGGCGGCCGACGCGTCGGACGAACGCTCCAGCAGCACCACGGACGCATAGCCACCCAGCACGCCTTCCACGGCGCCCTGCCATTTCGGATCGGTGACTTCCACGATATCGGACAGCATGGCGTGCGGAATATTCGCATCGCGCAGCGCGCGGCGCATGGCGCGCACATTGTCCGGCTCCGGCATTGCGGTCTTGCCCTGCAGGGCCGAGATGGTGGCCTTGTCCTGCGCGATGCGGGCCGATACGGCGTCACGCGCAGCGCGCAGCTTGGCCAGCTCCGCCTCTTTCGACTCCAGCGTGGCGACAGCGTCCGCCACGTCGGCGCCCGCTTCGGCCGCCAGCTTCTGCAGGCGCTGCTTCTGTTCCGCCAGCGATTCCAGCGGCTTCAGTTTGGAGTTGATCTGGTTCAGGCGCGATTGCAGCGCGGTCTGCTCCTGCTCCAGCAGCGTCTCCTGCTGCTGCGCGTCCTGCAGCGCCTTGGCCTGGCGCGCCAGTTCATTGCGCTTGTCGGACAGTTGCTGGTCAGCCTGGGCCAGCGGCTTGCGCGCTTCGCGCAGCTGCTTGCTGATGTTGCCGGACTTTTCGCGCGCCTCGTGATACTCCAGCGACGGCAGCACTTCTTCCTGCAGGTTGCGGCGTTCCTTGTGCAGCGTTTCCCACTGGTGGTAGTTGGCCACGCGCAGGCGCAGGCCTTCCAGGTTGGTCCTGGAGCCTTCCAGTTCCGCCTCGAAGCGCTTCAGTTCTTCCTCGGTGTCGCGCTGGTGGCGCTTCGCCTCGTCGTAGGCATCCAGCACTTCCTTGTCGCCGAAGACCTGGAACACCAGGTCCAGCAACTGGCGCGGCGCGTATTCGCACAGCTTGTCCGTTTCGCCCTGCTCCAGCGCCAGCACCTTGGCCATTGCCGGCGACAGGCCAGCCTGCGCCAGGCGCTTGCGGTAGTTCTCAACGCCCAGCCAGTCGTTCGCCTCGGTCACTTCCTCGATGTCCACATTCCCGGGACGCATCAGGTACTGGCGCTTCCAGTCGCCGCCGTTCTTCTCGACCTTGCAGAACAGGGTCACCTCGTCTTCCGCGAAGAAGCCGCTGTGGCGGAACGGACGGTTCGACAACTGCTTGCCGACCGCGCGGTTGTCCACCACGGCGCGCAGCCATGCGGTCTGCTGGCCGCTGTGGCGGGCGTAGTGCTTGTAGGTGCGGCCCATCGAGCAATCGAGGCCGAACAGGGTGCGCATCGCATCCAGCAGCGTGGTCTTGCCCGAGCCGTTCTGGCCCGCGATGGTGATGATCTTCGCATCGAGCGGAATGTTCTTGATGCGCTGCCAGTAATCCCAGTGGACTAGCTCGAGAGATTTGATGTGGAACATGGATCAGTCCTCGTTCGGGGTATCGGTGGGGGCGGCATCGGCCGGCGGCTCGTCTTCCACGGCGGCTGCGTTGTCGATCGCGGCGGCCGCTTCGGCCAGCACCTCGCGCGGGATGTGCACGACCTGCGCCGGCGCGCGCTTGAACACGTCGGCCAGGGCGCCGTTGATGATGCGCTCCTTCAGCAGGTCGGTATCCATCAGCAGGTCCAGCAGCGGGCCTTCGACGATGATGTCGCCGCGGCGCTCGATGAAACCGAGCTTGCCGAGGATGCCGAGGTTCATGTCCATGCGGGTCTTCTTGCCAAGCTTGTCGCCGAAGTCGGCCAGCAGGGCCTTGTAGGGAATACCGATGGACGTGTCTTCCGCGCGCGGCACGGGCTTCTCGGTGCCGAACATATCGTTCTGGTCATCGTCCGCCGCCTGGTGGGTTTCCTGGCGCTCGCGCTTGGGAAGGATGATCAGCGCCCACAGCACGACCAGCAGGGCCACGCCATCGCGCGCCAAGCCGAAGTTATTGTTCTGCCATACATCGCGCGCGCCGAACACCTTCGGCTCGATAGCGCGGTGCAGGGCCAGGGTCACGTGGTCGGCATAGACGTTATCCAGCAGCTTCAGGCCGCAGGCGGTCAGGCGCGCGTCCACTTCGGCGCGGAACAGTTCATCGGACAGGGCGCGCTTGACCAGCTTGTCGTCGCGGCGCAGCGTCTGATGCGTCATCAGGCGCGCGATCAGGATTTGGGTATCGTCATTCATCGGCCTTGCCGCTTTCATCTTTCAGTTGGAGCGAGAGCGCAGCCAGGGACATGGCGGCGATCTCCAGGTCGGGCAGCTGCACCATTTCATCCTGCGGCTGGAACTTCACCGGCAGGCGCGCCAGCTCGGCGGTCGCGCCCTGCATCGACGCTTCGGCTTCATCGCCCAGCAGCGGCAGCAGCGAAGCGCGGTAGGACGCCACGGCAAACGAGGCAGGCAGCAAGGCTTCGTGCGCCTGGATCTGGCGCGGCGACTCTTCGGCCACGCTGGGGAAGTTATTCAGCTGCGCGAAGTCGGAGAGACGCGCGAGCCAGTCGTCCAGCTCTTTCTGCATCGCCGGCGAATCGTTGATCGTGGTCGGCGCATCCTGGCCGGCAGGCAGGCCATTCAGCCCATTGTTATTGGCACGTTCTGTCATTAATTCTGTTTCTGCTACGTCGATCATTTCTGCGGGCGTGATGAACAGCGGCTTCACCGGCTGGTCGATCGCGTCCTGCGCCAGCGAGGCCAGGTCCTCATGGGCCAGCAGCCAGCGATTGATGTCCGTGGTGGACAGGCCGGACTGGCCCAGGTGCACGCGCTGGCGCTCGATCTGGTTCAGCGCGCGCGAGAACATGCCCTGCATATTCAACAGTGCGGACTGGGCGCGGCCGATCGCCTGCGCCGCCTTGTGCGTGGCGCTGTCCGCGTTTTCATCGGACGTGATGGCGCGCAGGATCTCGCTGCCCTTCTCCACCCAGTCGCACGCCTGGTGCCACTTCGCCTGCGATTCGCGCAGGCGGAATTCGGAACCGGAAGCGATGGCGTCGCGGAATTCCTCGGTCAGGTCGACCAGGCGGCCCAGCAGATGCTGCAGCTGCTCGCTGGTGATGCCGCCCACCGCCTGGGCGCCGGCCACCTGGGACAGCAGGAAGCCCATCTCGGCTTCGTCGTCCGGCTGCGACAGCGCCAGCAGGCCGTCGATGGCCGACAGCACGTTGCGCGCCATCGGCGTCACGCGGTAGACGGTCTGCTGCGCATCCCAGGCCAGCAGGCCGTTGCTGCGCAGGCGGATCAGCACCGTTTCCAGGCTCTCGGGCAGCAGGTAGGCCAGCTTGGTGTTGATGTCGGCGCGCGAATAGAACGAGGTGGTCGTATCGTTCGCCAGTTCGCGCAGCACGAGCAGACGCACCAGCACGCCCTCGAAGCCGCCATGGAACAGGGCCGTGAAGACCTGCAGCAGCGGCTGAGCACGCTTCAGGTGGAAGACTTGCTCGATTTCGTCTGCTGAAATATGGGGCTGGAAGTGGGCCTGCAGGGCATCCTGCTGCTCTTGCTCAGTCGGGTTCGCGTCGGCAGCCGTGGCCGCACTTGGCATTAAGTCAATCATTGCACTCCGTTAATCAAAACCGGGGTCAGCTCTGTCATTTGGACAGCTAGCGCTAGCGTTTGACGCAGATCAATACGCAAAATCGGCAGAAATTGCGTATTGAGCAAGATCAAAGGTTAGCGCTATGTGTCCAAATGACAGAGCTGACCCCGGTTCTATGGGCGGGGGTGTGAGTATATCAGGCCGGGTGTGGCTATTTGCGGTTGACTTTTTCCAGAAGTTGCTCAAAGGAATCGCCGTTTTCTTCCACGAAGCGGATTTTCGCGGGATACCATTCGAGCGAGGGGGCGAGCCAGAGGTCGACTTGCTGGCCGTTGTCGCGCTTGGGCGGCTCTTTGACGAAGTGCACGGCCTTGACGTCGCCCATGCCGGTTTGCAGGGTTTCGGTGCCGATCACCTTGAAGGTCCAGACTTCGGCATCCTTGCGGCCGGCCGTGAAGAAGGCCCATTCCGTGCCGGGCTTGAACTGGTCCGGGGCGTGGCGCGCCTGCGACACCAGCTGCCATTGGGCGCTGCTGCGGTCCTGCTCCCCACCCTTCAGCGGGTAGGTCTTGTCACCGCCCTGGAATTCGATCTGCTTGGCCTGGCGGTCGAACGTCGTCGTGGTCGGGTCCTTGCGGATGCGCTTTTCGTAATAAGTGGACGGCGCCAGGCCGTAGTCGTCCACCGCGCCTTCGCTGCGGTGTTCCAGCACCTTGCCGAACAGGCCGGAGCGCGCTTCGGTGACCAGCGTGTATTTGCCGTCGCCCTGGCGCCAGGCCACGGTGCCGGTGCCGCTCAGCGGCAGGCCGTGATTGTTGCCCTTGACCGTGTACACGAGGTCCGCGGACGGCGGCAGGCTGTAGCCGCGCTTGACCACGGGATGGTCGGGGGCCTGCGCCTGCACGGCGCCGGCGGACAGCGCCAGGGCCAGTGCCATGGCGGGAATGATTCGCTTATCCATTTTCTTTCCTGATTATCCTGGTCACGGTCTGCGTGGTGACCGCGCCATTGCCTTCCGTATTCCTGATCTGCACCGGGTACCAGTCCAGCGACGGCGCCAGCCAGATATCCAGCCGCGCGTTGTAGCTGCCCGGCTTCGGCGGACGGGCCAGCCGCCACGTGACCAGCTTGCCCATCCCGGTGTCCAGTTCCTCTTCGCCCACCAGCTGGAAACGGTAGATGGTGGCGCTCCTGTCCTCGCCCACCAGCATGTCGATATCGCCACTGAACTGGTTGACGTCGGCGCGGCCGATGGCGGCCAGCTGGAAGGGCACGGTGGCCTTGTCCTGCGCGCCGGCCAGCAGCGGGAACGAGCGCTCGCTGGCCGAGAACGTGATGCGCTTCTCTTCCTGGTTGAAGTGGGTGGCCGTTTCGGACCGCCCGCGGCGCTTCTCGCGCATCGTCTGCGGCGCGATGCCCGCGTCGTCGATGATGCCTTCGCTGTTCAGCGTCAGCAGGTTGACCCGGAACACGATGCTGATGCCCACGTCCAGCCCGACCTTGTAATTGCTGCCGTCGCTCTGCCAGGACATCGTCGCCGACCCGCTCCACTTCTTGCCATCGGGGTCGGTGCGCTTCACATCGAGCTCGAAGGACGCCGGCGGCGGCAGGTTGACCTTGTAGCGGCGCGCACCCGGCGGCGGCGTATTGTCCTGCTGCTGCGGCGGCTCCGGTTGGGCCGATTGTACTGCGCCCGGCGTTGAC
>DASWYX010000052.1:0-8768 GCA_036404755.1 Pseudoduganella sp. | reverse complement strand
GGGGCAGGTGGCGAAGCTATGTAATCAGCTGATCGTGGGCGGGACCATCAATATCGTGGCGGAGGCATTGTTGTTGGCCCAGGCGGCAGGCGCCGATCCGGAAGCAGTGCGCGCGGCGATTCGCGGCGGGTTTGCGGAGAGCCGCGTGCTGGAGGTGCATGGACAGCGTATGCTGGACCGCAATTTCCTGCCGGGCGGGCAGGTGACCACGCAGTTGAAGGATCAGCACAATATCCTCGCCGCCGCCGCCGCCGCCGGTGTGGCGTTGCCGGTGACCAGCCTGGTGACGGAGCGGTATGAGTCGATCAAGGATTTATATCCGCAGGCGGATCATTCGGCGGCGTTGTTGGCGTTGGAACGTTTGAACCCCGGACAGCGCGTGGGGGCGGAGCCCGATAAGTTGCCGTGACGCGGGCACGGCGGATCAATGATCCGCCCTACACGCCGTTGGCGCCTCTCGTTAGCCCGCCCGCCGCGCGGCATCGCGCGATCGTTCGATCCGCCGTGCGCCATCCCGCCATGGTTCGATCCGCCGTGCAGCGTAGGGCGGATCATTGATCCGCCGTCTCAGCGCAGTGGCAGCGCCGTTTCGATCAGCTTCACCCAGTAACTCGCCCCAATCGGCAGCAAGTTATCGTTGAAGTCATAGCTGGCGTTATGCAGCACGCAAGGTCCCAGGCCATGTCCGCCATCGCGGTGATCGCCCTCGCCGTTGCCGATGAACAGATAGCAGCCCGGCTTCTCCTGCAGGAAGAACGCGAAATCCTCCGCGCCCATCGTCGGCTCGACCTTATCGTCCACCTTATCCGCGCCCACCAGCGCCTTTGCGACTTCGACCGCAAACGCCGTCTCCTTCGCATGATTGACCAGCGGCGGATAGTTACGCTTGAACTGGAAGTCCACCTCCGCCTCGAAAGCCGCGCCGATATTTTCGGCTAGCACCTTCATGCGCTGCTCAATCAGGTCCAGCACTTCGGTGGTGAAGGTGCGCACGGTGCCCACAAGCTGGGCCTCGTCCGGAATAACGTTGGTCGCGCTGCCCGAGTGAATCTGGGTAATCGAGATCACGGCCGTGTCGAGAGGACTCTTGTTGCGCGTGATGATGCTCTGCCAGGCCTGGGCGATGTTCACCGCCACCATGATCGGGTCGATGCCCTTGTGCGGCTGGGCCGCGTGGGCGCCCTTGCCGCGCACCGTCACGTGGAATTCGTTCGAGGATGCCATCATCGGCCCTTCGCACACGCTCAGCGTGCCAGTGGCCGCGCCCGGCCAGTTGTGCATGCCGTAGATCGCGTCCATCGGGCAGCGTTCGAACAGGCCATCTTCGATCATCTTGCGCGCGCCGGCGCCGCCTTCCTCGGCAGGCTGGAAAACGAGATAAACAGTACCGTCGAAATTACGGTGCTGGGACAGGTAGTGCGCCGCGCCCAGCAGCATGGCGGTGTGGCCGTCATGGCCGCAGGCGTGCATCTTGCCGGCGTGTTTCGAAGCGTGCGGGAAGGGGTTGATTTCCTGCATGGGCAGGGCGTCCATATCGGCGCGCAGGCCGATGGCGCGTTCGGACGTGCCATTCTTGATGATGCCGACCACGCCGGTCAGGCCCATGCCGCGGATGATGGGAATACCCCACTCCGTCAGCTTGGCGGCGACAACATCGGAAGTACGCTGTTCTTCATAGCAGAGTTCCGGGTGCGCATGCAGATCGCGTCGGATCTGCTGCAACTCGGATTGAAACGCAATAATCGGATCGATCAGGTTCATTCTGGTGCCTCCATGTTGAGGCCATTTTAGCTGCTACATGCCCGATCGCGGAATCGTTTACGATAACGTTTTCTGCACCTGCTTCCCGGAATTCTGATGACAAGCACACAAGTCCGTGCCACCTGCCCGCACGATTGCCCCGACACCTGCGCCCTCCTGGTTACCGTCGAGAATGGCGTTGCTACCGAAGTGAAAGGCGATCCGGACCACCCGACCACGGCCGGCGTGCTGTGCACCAAGGTGTCCCGCTACACGGAGCGGACCTATTCGCCCGACCGCCTGCTGCACCCGATGCGGCGCGTGGGCCGAAAAGGCGAGGGTAAATTCGAGCGCATCAGCTGGGAGGAGGCGCTGGACGAAATCGCGTCCCGCCTCAAGCCGCTGGCCGAGAACGAGCCGGAATCCATCCTGCCGTACAGCTATGCGGGCACGATGGGCCTGGTACAGGGTGACTCCATGTCGCTGCGCTTCTTTAACAAGATCGGCGCCTCGCTGCTGGACCGCACGATCTGCGCGACGGCCGGCGCCACCGGCTACAAGTACACGATTGGCGCCTCCATCGGCACCGATATCGAGCAATTCCAGAACGCGAAGCTGATCCTGATCTGGGGCGGCAATCCGATCGCGTCCAACCTCCATTTCTGGACGCGCGCCCAGGAAGCCAAGCGCCATGGCGCCAGGCTGATCGCCATCGACCCCTACCGCTCCCTGACAGCGGAGAAATGCCACCAGCATATCGCGCTGCTGCCCGGCACCGACGCCGCGCTGGCGCTGGGCATGATGCATGTGCTGATCCGCGACAGCCTTTTGGACCATGACTACATCGCCCAGTACACACTGGGTTTCGACGCGCTGCGCGAGCGCGCGGCGGAATGGACGCCGCAGCGCACCGCCGAAGTGTGCGGCATCAGCGTGGAAGAAGTGGAAGGCCTGGCCCGCGAGTACGGTGAAACGGCACAGCGCGGCGAGCCGGTCGCGATCCGCACCAATTACGGCGTGCAGCGCGTGCACGGCGGCGGCATGGCGGTGCGCAATATCAGCTGCCTGCCTGCGCTGGTGGGCGCGTGGCGCCATGCGGCGGGCGGCGTGCAGCTGTCCTCGTCCGGCACCTTCCCGAAAAACCTGCCTGCGCTGCAGCGGCCGGATTTGCTGAAGAAGCTGCCGCGCACCATTAATATGAGCACCATCGGCGACGACCTGCTGCGCCCGGCGTCGCCCGAATTCGGCCCGCAGATCAAGGCCCTCATCGTCTACAACTCGAATCCGGTGGCGGTTGCGCCGGAGTCCGGAAAGGTCGCGGCCGGCTTTGCGCGCGAAGACTTGTTCACGGTGGTGCTGGAGCACTTCCAGACGGATACGGCGGATTATGCGGACATCGTCCTGCCCGCGACGACCCAGCTGGAACACGTGGACATCCACAGCGCTTATGGTCACCTTTACATGATGGCGAACAATGCGGCGGTGGCGCCGATGGGCGAGTCCAAGCCGAACACGGAAATCTTCCGCCTGATCGCCGCCCGCATGGGCCTCGACGACCCCTGCTTCAAGGACAGCGACGACCAGCTGGCGGCAGTCGCCTTCAAGCCGGATGACGCGCGCGCCATCCACTTTGACTGGGAGTCACTCAAGCAAAAGGGTTGGCAAAAACTTGCGGTACCAGACGCGCCCTTTGCATATGGCAATTTCCCCACACCATCAGGAAAATGCGAGTTCTACTCGGAAATGATGAAGGCGGATGGTCTCGACCCGCTGCCGGCCTACATCGAGAACTACGAATCGCGAGCATCTTCCCCTGATCTGGCGGCAAAATACCCGCTGGCGATGATATCTCCGCCGGCGCGCAACTTCCTGAACTCCACCTTTGTCAACGTGCAAAGCCTGCGTGCGACGGAGGGTGAGCCCCACCTCGACATCAACCCCGAAGACGCCTTGGCACGCGGCATCAACCACGGCGATCCGGTGCGCATCTTCAACGATCGCGGTTCCTTCGTCTGCAAAGCGCGCATTACGCCGAAGGCCCGTCCGGGCCTCGTTGTCGGGCTATCGATATGGTGGAAGAAGCTTGCCGGCGATGGCAAGAACGCCAACGAGGTCACCAGCCAGCGCCTGACCGACATGGGCCGCGCGCCAACGTTTTACGATACACTGGTCCAAGTGGAGAAAGCTGCTTGAGACCGATGTATGCGCAAAATTGCCCGCCTGAAAATCCGCGCCAGATATCTGGTGACGGGGGCGGCTTGCGCCCTGATGCTGGCGGGTTGCGCACAATTCAAGTATTACTTCCAGGCGGCCCAGGGCCAGTACGCGCTCTGGTCTGACGCCCGTCCGATCGACGACTGGCTGGGTGATCCGGCCACCGATCCCAAGCTGAAGGCGCGGCTGGAAAAGGCCCGCATCATCCGCCGCTTCGCCGTGAGCGAGCTTTCGCTGCCGGACAACGCCAGCTACAAGAACTACGCCTCGCTCAAGCGCCAGTACGTGCTGTGGAATGTGGTCGCCACGCCGGAACTTTCGCTGCGCCCGGTGCAATGGTGCTTTCCGATCGCCGGCTGCGTGAGCTACCGCGGCTATTACGACAAGGCCGACGCAGAAGCCTATGCCGAAGAGCTGCGCAAGGAACACAATGATGTGCAGGTCGGCGGCGTGCCGGCCTATTCCACGCTGGGCTGGTTCAGCGATCCCCTGCTCTCCACCTTCATCAATCACTCGGACGCCGAACTGGCGCGCATGGTCTTCCATGAGCTCGCGCATCAGATCGTGTATGTCCAGGGTGATTCCAAATTCAACGAAGCGTTTGCCACCGCGGTGGAAGAGGCCGGCGTGCAGCGCTGGCTGGACCTTTACGGCAACGATGCGATGCGCGAAGCCTATGCCCGCTACAGCGTGCGGCGGCAGGATTTCCTCGGGCTGCTGGTCAAGCATCGCCAGATGCTGGCGGACCTCTACGCCAGCAAAGCCACGGTAAAACGCAAGCGCGAAGAGAAGGCGCGCATTTTTGCGTCGTTGCAGGAAGAGTACAAGGTACTGAAGGCGAACTGGGGCGGCTATAGCGGCTATGACCGCTTCTTTGCCGAGCCCCTCAACAATGCCCATTTGGCATCTGTTGCAACCTATAATGACTTGCTCCCCGGATTCCGGGCTCTCCTTGCCAAAGAGAAAGACTTCCCGCGCTTCTATGCTGCGGTGCGGAATATGAGCAACCTGCCGTCGGTTGAGCGGCATGACCGCTTGCTTCAACTGGCGCACGCCATCGGCTCTGGCACTGAAACGACGACCGCCGCCGCACAAAAGGAATCCGGCGGCTTGAACTGATGCTGCGACGCAGCAGAAAGGCCCGCTAGAGGACAGATACCAAATTCAACAAATCGCTTGCCTGATGGCCTGCACGCACGATAGCATCTACCTTGCAGATATAGAACGGGCGTTCTTTTTTTTGACAAGACCAGGAAAAAGGACAAAGCTCCCTGCCGCCGGCCCTGTGCAGCCGTGCGACCCCATAACGATAATATTCCGAGACAAAGAGGCACAGGATGGAAAAAATTTGGCTTAAGTCGTACCCCCAAGGTGTTCCGTCGGAGATTGACCCCACCCAGTACCGTTCACTGGTGCATCTGCTGGAAGAGTCCTTCCAAAAATATGCCGCACGCCCCGCTTTCGTCTGCATGGACAAGTTCATCTCCTACGCAGAACTGAACGACTACTCCCGGCGCCTGGGCGCATTCCTGCAAAGCCGCGGCATGAAAAAAGGTGCTCGTGTCGCCATCATGATGCCGAACGTGCTGCAGTATCCGATCGCCATCGCCGCCATCCTGCGCGCCGGCTACACCGTGGTCAACGTGAACCCGCTGTACACCCCGCGCGAGCTGGAACACCAGCTGAACGACTCCGGCGCGGAAGCCATCATCATCCTGGAAAACTTCGGCCACACGCTGGAGCAGGTGCTGCCCCGCACCTCCGTCAAGCACATCATCGTTGCCAGCATGGGCGAAATGCTGGGCGGCCTGAAAGGCCCGATCGTCAATTTCGTCGTGCGCAGCGTGAAGAAGATGGTGCCCGTCTTCTCCCTGCCGAATGCGATGCGCTTCAAGGATGCGCTGCGCCACGGCGGCGGCATGAAGCTCACGCCCGTCGAACTGCGCCATGAGGACGTGGCCTTCCTGCAGTACACCGGCGGCACGACCGGCGTATCCAAGGGCGCCACGCTCACACACCGCAACATCATCGCCAACCTGCTGCAGACGGAAGCCTGGGGCCAGCCTGGCCTGGCGAAGCCGCCGGTAGTGGAATCCATGACCATCATCTGCGCGCTGCCGCTGTACCACATCTTCGCGCTGACGGCCTGCGCGATGTGGGGCATGCGCATCGGCGCACTGAATGTGCTGATCCCGAACCCGCGCGATATCGGAGGCTTCATCAAGGAGCTGGCCAAGTACGAGTTCAATATGCTGCCGGCAGTGAACACGCTGTACAACGCGCTGCTGAACCACCCGGACTTCAAGATGCTGGACTTCTCCAAGCTGAAGATGGCTAATGGCGGCGGCATGGCCGTGCAGCAGGCAGTCGCCGACAAATGGCTGGCCACGACGGGCGGCGCGATCATCGAAGGCTACGGCTTGTCCGAAACTTCGCCGGTGGCGACCTGCAATCCGGCCGACAGCACTGCGTTCTCCGGCTCCATCGGCCTTCCAGTGCCTTCCACCGATATCGCCATCCTGGATGACGAAGGCAACCCTGTGCCTGTCGGCACGCCGGGCGAAATCGCCATTCGCGGGCCGCAGGTGATGGCGGGCTACTGGAACCGTCCGGATGAAACCGCGAAGGTC
Source organism: Pseudoduganella sp. (assembly GCA_036404755.1). Classification (GTDB taxonomy): domain Bacteria; phylum Pseudomonadota; class Gammaproteobacteria; order Burkholderiales; family Burkholderiaceae_D; genus Rugamonas. The sequence continues at coordinate 2,184 of DASWYX010000052.1, read as the reverse complement.
ATGACGCCGGACGGCTTCTTCAAGTCGGGCGACGTGGGCGTGATGGATGAACGGGGCTACGTGAAGATCGTCGACCGCAAGAAGGACATGATCCTGGTCTCCGGCTTCAACGTTTATCCGAACGAAGTGGAAGGCGTGGTAGCCAGTCATCCGGGCGTGCTGGAATGCGCCTGCGTAGGCGTGCCGGACGACTATTCGGGCGAAGCGGTCAAGCTGTTCGTGGTGCGCAAGGACCCGGACCTGACTGTCGATGCCCTGATGGCCTTCTGCAAAGAGAACCTGACCGGCTACAAGAAGCCCAAATATATCGAGTTCCGCGAGGAGCTCCCAAAAACCAATGTTGGCAAGATCCTGCGCCGCATGCTGCGTGACGAGGTAAAGGCCGACAACAAGAAAGCCGCGTAAAACGCGGCTGCACACACTTAAGAAGAGGCATTGAATGGAAAAAATCTGGTTGAAGTCCTACCCTGAGGGCATGCCGGCGGAGATCGACCCGTCGCAATATCGCTCCATCACTCACCTGATGGAGGAATCCTTCCGCAAGTATGCCGACCGCAATGCCTACGTCTGCATGGACAAGTTCCTGACCTTCCGCGAGGTGGATCAGATGTCCAGGCAGTTCGGTGCATGGCTGCAGGCCAAGGGACTGAAACCAGGTGCGCGCGTAGCCATCATGCTGCCGAACGTGCTGCAATACGCGGTGGCGCTGGCAGGCATCCTGCGCGCCGGCTACACCGTGGTCAACGTGAATCCGCTGTACACGCCGCGCGAGCTGCAGCACCAGATCAACGACTCCGGCGCCGAAGCCATCATCGTGCTGGAAAACTTCGCCACCACGGTGCAGCAGGTGCTGGGCGCCACGCCGCTCAAGCACGTGATCGTGGCCAGCATGGGCGACCTGCTGGGCGGACTGAAAGGCGCCATCGTCAACTTCGTGGTGCGCAAGGTGAAGAAGCTGGTGCCCGCCTATTCGCTGCCGAGCGCCGTGAGCTTCAAGCAGGTGCTGGCCGAAGGTTCGCGCCTGACGCTGCAGCCGGTGGACACCAAGCCGGACGACATCGCCTTCCTGCAGTACACGGGTGGTACCACGGGCGTCTCCAAGGGCGCGGTGCTGCTGCACCGTAACGTCGTAGCCAACGTGCTGCAGAATGAAGCCTGGCTGGGCATGAAGGGCGGCAACGAGCAGCTGGTGTTCGTGGCCGCGCTGCCGCTGTACCACATCTACTCGCTGACCATCAGCGCCTTCATGGCGATGCGCACTGGCGGCCTGAATGTGCTGATTCCGAATCCGCGCGACATTCCGGGCTTCGTGAAGGAGCTGGCGAAGTACCGCGTGGTGGTGTTCCCGGCCGTGAATACGCTGTACAACGCGCTGCTGAACAATCCGGACTTCGCCAAGCTGGACTTCTCCAGCTACAAGATCGCCAACGGCGGCGGCATGGCCGTGCAGCAGTCGGTGGCCGACCGCTGGCTGAAGGTGACGGGCACGCCGATCATCGAGGGCTATGGCTTGTCCGAAACGTCTCCCGTGGCGACCGCCAACCGCGTGGACATCAAGGAATTCACCGGCACCATCGGCCTGCCGATTCCTTCGACCGAAGTGAAGATCCTGGACGATGACGGCAATGAAGTCCCGCTGGGCACTGCCGGCGAGATCGCGATCCGCGGTCCGCAGGTCATGGCTGGCTACTGGAACCGTCCGGACGAAACGGCCAAGTCGATGACGGCCGATGGTTTCTTCAAGACCGGCGACGTGGGCATCATGGACGACAACGGTTACACGCGTATCGTGGACCGCAAGAAGGACATGATCCTGGTCTCCGGCTTCAACGTTTATCCGAACGAGATCGAAGGCGTGGTCGCGGCCCATCCGGGCGTGCTGGAAGTCGCTTGCGTGGGCGTGCCGGATGCGAATTCGGGTGAGGCGGTGAAGCTGTTCGTGGTGCGCAAGGATCCGAACCTGACCGCCGAAGCGCTGCTGGACTTCTGCAAGCATGAGCTGACGGCGTACAAGAAGCCGAAGTACATCGAGTTCCGCGATGAGCTGCCGAAGACGAACGTCGGCAAGATTTTGCGCCGCCAGTTGCGCGACGAGAAGAAGGCCGCATAACGCCGGGCGCCGCGTCGTCTTTGATGCGGCGCAAAACCCGCCTCCGGCGGCCGCTGTACATTGAAACGCTCAAA
>DASWYX010000051.1:0-4453 GCA_036404755.1 Pseudoduganella sp. | reverse complement strand
AACCCGATCCATATGGCCGCACCTGCGCTGGCCGACCTGGTGGCGGAAGTCTGGGACGATGGCAACGAGTACTACCTGCCCACGTCCTGGCAAATGTCGAACATCAAGGCCGGCACGGGCGCGAACAATGTGATCCCGGGCGAACTGCACATCGACTTCAACTTCCGCTTCTCCACCGCCAGCACGCACGAAAGCCTGCGCGAGCGCGTGCACGCCATCCTGGACAGGCACGGCCTGGAATACGAACTGGATTGGACGCTGAGCGGCCTGCCCTTCCTGACGCCGCGCGGCACGTTGAGCACCGCGATCTGCGAAGCGATCAAGGATGAAACGGGCGTGGACACGGAACTCTCCACCACCGGCGGCACGTCGGACGGCCGCTTCATCGCCCGGATCTGCCCCCAGGTGATAGAATTCGGCCCCCCGAATGCGAGCATCCACAAGATCGACGAACACGTCGAGGTGCGCTTCATCGACCCGCTGAAGAACATCTATCGCCGCACCCTCGAAAACCTCCTGCGCTGAGAATAACAATGGACACCACCCTGTACACCACGCCGCGCGACCTGCTGCGCCACGCTGTCACCCGTTTCAACACGGCCAAGCTGTTCTTCGGCCACGGCAGCGCCGAAGCCTTCGATGAAGCGGCTTACCTGATCCTGCATACCCTGAAGCTGCCGCTGGACAAGCTGGAGCCGTTCCTTGATGCGCGCCTGCAGCAGGAAGAAGTGCAGCAGGTGCTGGCCGTGATCGAACGCCGCGCCACCGAGCGCGTGCCCGCCGCTTACATCACCAATGAAGCCTGGCTGGGCACCTACAATTTCTACGTGGACGAGCGCACCATCGTGCCGCGCTCGTATATCGCGGAACTGATCCCGAATTACTTCGCGCCCTGGGTCAATGATCCGGAAGGCATTTCGAACATCCTGGAACTGTGCACGGGCTCCGGCTGCCTCGCCATCATGATGGCCGATGCGTTCCCGGATGCGCTGGTCGACGCCGTCGATATTTCGGCCGACGCGCTGGAGGTGGCCAAGCGCAATGTGGAGACGTATGGCCTGCAGGACCGTGTGACGCTGATCCAGTCCGACCTGTACGCCAACGTACCGCAGAAGAAGTATGACCTGATCATCACCAATCCGCCTTACGTGAACTCGGGTTCGATGAAGAAGCTGCCGCAGGAATACCAGCACGAGCCGCAAATCGCCCTCGACGGCGGCGCGGACGGCATGGACCTGGTGCGCAAGATCATCGCCGGCGCCGCCGAGCGCCTGACCGACGATGGCCTGCTGATCGTTGAAATCGGCAATGAGAAGGAGTTTGCGGAAGCAGCCTTCGGCGATCTGGGCCTGACGTGGCTGACCACCAGCCAGGGCGACGATATGGTGTTCTTGCTGACTGCGGATCAGCTGAAGCTCTGAAACCCAGAACCTGGGTCAGACCCGAGGGTCTGCCCCTTGGCCGCGTACAAAGGGTCTGACCCTCGGGTCTGACCCAGCCTTTCGGTTTAAAAAACGACCATGATTCGATTCACCAACGTAAGCCTGATGCGCGGCCTGAAGCCTTTGCTGGAAGGCGCCGACCTGACCCTGAACCCTGGCGACAAGATCGGCCTGATCGGCGCCAACGGCGCCGGCAAATCCAGCCTGTTCGCCATGCTGCGCGACGAGCTGCACCCGGACCAGGGCAGCATCGACTTCCCCTCCAAGTGGCGCATGGCTTACGTTGCGCAGGAAACGCCGCCCCTGCCGCGCGCCGCCCTCGACTACGCCATCGATGGCGACGTGCACCTGCGCGAGCTGCAGGCCGAACTGGCGCGGCTGGAAGCGCTGCCGGAGTCGCACGACAACGGCATCGCCATTGCCCACGTCCACACCGAGCTGGCCGATGCGGACGCCTACACGGTGCAGTCGCGCGGCGAACAACTGCTGCTGGGACTTGGCTTCACGCTGGAGCAGATGCAGCAGCCCGTGTCGTCCTTCTCCGGCGGCTGGCGCATGCGCCTGAACCTGGCGCAGGCGCTGATGTCGCCCTCCGATCTGCTGCTGCTGGACGAACCGACCAACCACCTGGACCTGGACGCCATCATCTGGCTGGAAGACTGGCTGAAACGCTATCCCGGCACGCTGATCATCATTTCCCACGACCGCGATTTCCTCGACGAGATCGTGAACGTGATCGTGCATATCGACGACCGCAAGCTGAAACGCTACTCGGGCAACTACTCGGCCTTCGAGCGCCAGCGCGCAGCGCACCTGGTGCTGCAGCAGGCCGCCCTCGAGAAGCAGCAGCGTGCCCGTGCCCACCTGCAGTCCTTCATCGACCGCTTCAAGGCCAAGGCCACCAAGGCGCGCCAGGCGCAGAGCCGAATGAAGCAGCTGGCGAAGATGGAAGAACTGGCGCCGCTGCGTGCGGCCGCTGAATTCTCCTTCGAGTTCCGCGACCCGGTGTCCGCGCCGAATCCGTTGCTGGTGATGGAAGACGTCAACGCCGGCTACCACACCGACCAGGGCGACAAGCTGATCGTCCGCAGCATCAACTTTTCGCTGCAGACGGGCCAGCGTATCGGCCTGCTGGGCGTGAACGGCGCCGGCAAATCGACGCTGATCAAGACCATCGCGGGCGAGCTGGAGCCGCTGGCGGGCAAGGCCACGACCGGCAAAGGCCTGATCATTGGCTACTTCGCCCAGCACCAGGTGGAGATGCTGCGTCACGACGAGTCGCCGCTGTGGCACTTGCAGAAGCTGGCGCCGACCACGCGCGAGCAGGAGCTGCGCAATTTCCTCGGCAGCTTCAACTTCCCCGGCGATATGGTGACCAGCAAGATCGCACCGTTCTCCGGCGGCGAGAAGGCGCGCCTGGCGCTGGCCCTGATCGTGTGGCAGCGCCCCAACCTGCTGCTGCTGGACGAACCGACCAACCACCTGGACCTGGAAACCCGCGAAGCGCTGACCGATGCGCTGGCCCAGTTCGAGGGCACGCTGGTGGTTGTGTCCCACGACCGCCACCTGCTGCGCGCGACCACCGAGCAGTTCATCATCGTCGAGAGCGGACGCCTGCGCGAATTCGATGGCGACCTGGATGACTACAAGGACTGGCTGTTCCAGACCAAGCTCGCCAAGCCTGCGCCTGGCGCCGCGCCGGCTTCCGCCCCGGCCTCTGGCGGCAACGCGGCTGAAACGGCTGCGGAAGCAGCGCCGGTGTCGGCAGCGGACCGCAAGGAGCAGAAGCGCCTGGAAGCCGAACAGCGCCAGCGCCTGTCCGCGCAGCGCAAGCCGCTGGAGAACCGGCTGAAGAAGGTCGAGGACCTGATGGCCAAGCGCAGCGCGCAGAAGTCGGATATCGATGGAGCGCTGGCCGATCCCGCCATCTATGATGCGGAGAACAAGCCCAAGCTCAAGACGCTGCTGGCGGACCAGGTTGAATGCACGAAGGAGCTGGAGGCGCTAGAGATGGAGTGGCTGGAGCTGCAGGAGCAGTTGGAGGCGCTGGCGGCATGACCATGCGGCGGATCAATGATCCGCCCTACGCTGCGCCCCGGGCCCGTCAGCCGAGGCTCGCCGTATTTGCGCCGCCTTTATCGCCATCAATTTGTCGATATCAAGCACGATCATGCGCCGCGTCCCCTGCGCGCCGATGCCGAGCAGATAGTCGACATCCTTGCCGACGCTCCCAAACGGCAAAATATCCCCCGGCGCGAGCGTAACGACATCGCTCACGCCATCGGTCACCATCCCCATCACGCAGGTCGATAGCTTGAGGATGATCACCTCCGTGCGCGGATCATGTTGCGGCGGACGGGGTCCGAACGCCACGCGCATGTCCACGATCGGCATGATCAGCCCATGCGACACCGCGACGCCCGGCACCAGGTCCCCGCGCGACGCGACCCGTTCGAGCGACTTCAGTGGACGCAGCTCCCGCACGCGGTCGTAGTCCAGCGCATATTCCAGGCCGCCAAGGCGGAAGGTCAGGTACTGCCGCAGCCCCGTATCCACAACCGGCGCGCGATCGGGCTTGGTCGATTGCATGATGATCCTTTCTTCGCAGATGTGGCTGAAACATCGTACCGTTATGCAACACTGCCTGCGTTGAGCGGCCTCAATCATTGCAGCCTGGGCTACAATGCGGCCAAGACCGTCTACAGGGGAAATCACAGCAATGTACGAATGGCTCAGGCGCCTGCTAGCCCGTCCCGCGTCCGGCCCCGCCGGCCGCAGCGCATCCCCGCCGCCCGCGCCGCGCCCACAGCCAGCATCCCCCGCTGCCGCAGGCACGCCGGCCGGCGAGGCACCGGCCGCGGCCGGGATGGTGCGTCGGGCGTCCGATGCCTTCCCCGCAGCTGCCGGCCAGCCCGCGCCGAACGCTCGCGCCGCCGGCAGCCCGACGCAAGACGCGGCGCTCTCGCCGGCCACCGAAGGCGGCCCCGATTTCGCGCAGCGCGACCTGGTCA
>DASWYX010000050.1:0-3960 GCA_036404755.1 Pseudoduganella sp. | reverse complement strand
CAAGATCACCGGCTGGACTTCGGACGAAGACTATCTGCGCTACCTGCAGGCAGCCGACGTCGGCGTCCAGCTGCGCACGGATTCGCGCGGCGAAACCTCGGGCACGGTGCTGGACTGCATGATCTACCGCCTGCCGACCGTGATCAACGCCAACGGTTCCATGGGCGAATTCCCGCACGATGCGGTGTGGATGCTGCCGGACAGCTTCAGCCAGGAGCAACTGGTGGAAGCACTGGATACGCTGCGCCACAACACGGCGCGCCGCGAGGCGCTGGCTGCCGCGGGCTTTGCGCTGATGGGAACCCGCAATAGTCCTGAACGCTGCGGATGGCTGTACAAGCAGGCGCTGGACCGCGACCTGGCGGCGCGTCCTGCCGGCCGCCGCGCGCTGCTGCAAGCGCTGCTGGACGTGCCTGGCCTGCCACAGGACGAGCCCACGCTGGAGACCCTGGCACGCTGTGTCGCCCGCTCGCCGGATCCGCTGCAGCAGCGCCAGTTGCTGGTGGACGTGACCAATATCGCGCGTCACGACCTGAAGACCGGCATCGAGCGCGTGGTGCGCCACCAGTTGCTGGAACTGCTGCAGCTGCCGCACACCAGCGGCTGGCGCGTGGAAGCCGTCTACTTCAGCGACGAGGGCGGCGTGCCGCACTACCGCTATGCGCGCCGCTATGTGACCGAGCTGCTGGGCATCAGCAATGTGCTGCAGGGCGAAGATCCGCCGCTGGACCTGCAGGCGGGCGACGCTTTCTACAGCGCCGACCATTCGCCGATGCAGGTGATGGCGGCCGCCAAGGCGGGCGTGTATGCGGCATGGCGCGCACGCGGCATGTCGATCAATTTCCTGGTGCATGACCTGCTGCCGGTGCTGCGTCCCGAATTCTTCCCATCCAACACGGACATCGTCCACGGCGCCTGGCTGCGCTGCATGGCCGCCGAAGCGGACCGCATGATCTGCATTTCCCAGGCAGTGGCCGATGAACTGGATGGCTGGCTCTCCGCACAGGAAGTTGTGCGCCGCCCCGGCCTCAGGCTGGAAGTCCTGCACCACGGCGCCGACATCAATGGCCCAGTGCAGGATGCGGCGCAGGATACCGATTTGCTGAAGCAGATCGCTTCCCGCCCCAGCTTCCTGATGGTCGGCACCATCGAGCCGCGCAAAGGCCACCTGCAGACGCTGGATGCGTTCGAGAAGCTGTGGGCGGACGGCGTGGATGCGCAACTGGTCATCGTCGGCAACGAAGGGTGGAAGCCGCTGCCCGAGAACGAGCGCCGCACCATTCCACGCATCGTGCAGCGCCTGTCCACTCATCCCGAGCGCGGGCAGCGCCTGCTGTGGCTGACCGGCATCGACGACGCTACGCTGCAGCAGATTTACCTCGCCAGCGCCTGCCTGCTGTCGCCTAGCGAGGGCGAAGGCTTCGGCCTGCCGCTGATCGAGGCCGCACGCTACGGCCTGCCGCTGCTGGTCCGCGACATTCCCGTGTTCCGCGAGGTGGCCGGCGAACGCGCCGCCTACTTCAGCGGCTTGTCCGGCGACGACCTGGCCCGCGCCATCCGCGAATGGCTCGCCGCCCGCGCTGCCGGCACGCAGCCTTTGTCCACCGGCATGCCGTGGCGCACCTGGCAGATGAACGTGCTCGAACTGCTCAAGCTCCTCAAGCCGCCAGCCTCCCCCGCAGCCCAGCTCCACGCCGACACCCTCGCCGCCGTGCCGCCCACAGCAGCCGGCTCCACCGCCGCAGTGTCGTCCGCCGCAATCGGTTCCCCCGCCGAGCGCGCGGCAGCCGATGCCGGCGCCGCCAAGCTCCCCGGTGCTGCCGTGACCTCCTCCGCGCCCCCTGCTGACCCGCAGCCAGGCGCCCAGGCGTCGGCAACCGTACGCGCCGCCGTTACCGTGCCGGCCGACACCACCACCGCCGCGCACGTTCCGGCCGCCGCTGCTGGCCAAACCCCTGCTGGCCCGATGTCTGCCGGCGCCGCAGGGACGACTGAGGCCGCAGCGTGAGGGATGACCGCCCGACAGCGTCTGCGCCAGCTACATCGCCAGCGCGGACGCCGGCAGCAGCGAGTCCCTCCCGACGCGCGGCAGGCAGCCGCGCGCGCGGCAAGCGCCGCCGCGCCGGACAACTGGCCACGCTGGCGGCCATCTTCACCCTGAGCGCCGCGCCCGCAGCAATGACCTGGCTGAACGCCAAGCCGGAGCTGCAAACAAGGCTGCACCAGCAGTTGAGCGACGTCCCCGGCTATAGCGAGATCGCCGAGACCTACGCCCACGCCAACACCCCCGTCGAAGAATTGCGCAAGATGGCCGAACTGCCGACCACCTGGGATGGCAAATGGCACGCAGTCGACAAGAACTACGCCCGCTTCGAACACTGGTTCGCCGACAACCTGGGCATGCGCAGCCTGATGATCCGCACCAAGAACGAGCTCGATTACCAGCTGTTCGGTTCATCCAGCCGCGTCTACTTCGGTCACAACGGAGAGCTGTACAGCCGCCGCCAGACCGACGTCGAACTGCCTGCCACAGAATTCGTGCTGGCCACGCCCGCGCAGCGCAAGGAAGTCGTGGAAGGCCTGGCCAACTACGCGCGCAAGCTCAAGGAGCAAGGCGTGACGATGGTGCTCGTGCCGCCGCCGTCCAAGCACTACTTCACCGGCGAGCGCCTGCCCTGGTTCGCGCCGCGCCTGCCGCAGCCATCGAGCTTCATGCAGTTCTACGGCGAGCTGGTAAAGACGAAGGAACTGAACACGATCGACGTGAACGCCATCCAGCGCGCCCACGAAAAGGAATTCCCGATCTACTTCCGCGAAGACTTCCACTGGACCGATGTGACCGCGATGACCGTGGCCGCCGCCACCGTCGAAAGGATCGCGCAACTGGAAGGCTCGCCGCTGCGCTGGAAGCACGAACGCAAGTTCGAGTACAGGCCTTTCGTCGGCGTCGAGTCCCGCTTCGCCAGCCGCCTGCAGGCGCGCGAGGGCACGCTCGAACCGCAGCTCGTCAAGACCTGGGAAGAACGCGAACGCCGCCAGAAAGACCCGGCGACCACCAGCCTGGAGTTCGACACCGCGCCAGCCAATGACGCCAGCCTGCTGCCGTCCACCTGCCTGTACGGCAACAGCTTCAGCGACGGCATGCTGCGCGCCGGCCTGCCCGAGCACTTCCAGCAGTTCACCAAAATCAGCCGCAATGTCACGCTGCCCGCCCTACCCGCGCTGGCGCAGAGCAGCCATTGCAAATACCTGATCGTGCAGGTTCTGGACACCCAGACCGGCGTCTGGCTGCTGCGCTAAGGATTTACCAGCATGGTCTTTTCATCCCCCGCATTCCTGTTCCTGTTTTTCCCGGCCTTCTTCGCCATCTACTTCCTGATGCCGCGCGGCTGGCGCAACGCCTTCGTGCTGGCCGCCAGCACCGCCTTCTACGTGCTGGGCGCCGGCGTGATGACGGCGGTTGCCGCGCTCATGCTGGTCGCGAACTGGAGCCTCGGCTTCGTGCTGGCAAAGCTGCGCGAACGGGAGCCTGGCCGCGCAAAGGCGCTGCTGGTCGTCGCCGTCATCGCCAACCTGCTGCCGCTGGTGTTCTACAAATACCTCGGCGTCCTGGCGCAGATCGCCGGCGACCTGCTGCACCTGCAGCTGACGGACAAGGTCGCGCAACTGGGCGTGATCCTGCCGCTGGGGATCTCGTTCTATGTGTTCCACTTCCTGTCCTACCTGTTCGACGTCCACTCCGGCAGCATCCGCCCGGAGCCGCGCCTGCACAAGTTCGCGATCTACATCTTCCTTTTCCCGCACCTGATCGCCGGCCCGGTGGTGCGCTACGCCGAAGTGCGCGAGCAGCTGGCCTTGCGCCACCGCCGCCTGGTGCGCAGCGATATCTTCTGGGGCTGCGTGATCTTCGTGCTCGGCCTGGCCAAGAAAGTGCTGATCGCCGATCCGCTGGGCAGCGTG
>DASWYX010000049.1:0-3179 GCA_036404755.1 Pseudoduganella sp. | reverse complement strand
TCAGGAATTTGCCGTCCGGGCCCTTGGCGTTGCGCTGGCGGCGGGTATTGCCATCCAGTCCGCCTTCGATGGCCCACTCGGCGAACACGGTGGGGCCAGGTTCGAATTCGCGCGGCTCCCAGTGCTCGTCCAGCTGGTCTTCGTCGGCGTAGTATTCGATCAGGCCACCGGCCGGATTCCGGAAGTACCAGAAATAGGCCGAGGAAATCGGGTGGCGGCCTGGCCCCAATTGCGTATCCCAGCCCTGGCGCGACATGTGCATGCCGCCGCCGAAGACTTCGTGGATGTCGCGCACGGTGAAGGCCACGTGATTCAGGCCGGCCTTCGCATCTGGCGTCTGCAGCAGGAACAGGTCGTGGTGGCCGCCGACGTCGGCGCAGCGCAGGAAGGCGCCGCGGCCCGGATAGCGGTCGGACGGCACGAAGCCGAAGTGTTCGCAGTAGAAGGCTTCGCAGGCTGCCACGTCCTTGACGAAGAAGACCACATGGCCCACTTCGATCGGCGTGGCGCGCTCATAGGCCGGGCTGCGCTGGTTCAGGCGCGGCTTGTCGTTCCAGGTGTTCATCTGCGCGCATTCGACTTCAACATCGTGCTTGCGCGTGACCTGGAAGCGCACGGCCAGGCCGTTCGGATCGGTGCAGCCGACGCGCTCGCCGGCGGCGACGAAGCCCGGCAGGCCGCGCAGGCGCGCCGTGAAGCGCTCGATCACTTCGGCGGAGGAAACGCCCCACACGACTTCGCGCAGCGTGGGACCGGCTTCGATGGCCGGCGGCAGCGCCGGATCGTCGCTGCGGCGCACGATCACGCGGCAGCCGTTCAGCGTCTCGTACACCAGCGCCGCTTCGCTTTCATCCTTCAGCTGCAGTCCCCAGTCGCCGAAGAACTTCCTGCAGGCGGCCAGATCGTCCGCGCCGTAGGTGATTTCGTCGATTCCCAACACATCCATTATTTCGCTCCCTGCGCCCACGGCAGAGGCATGTCGTTCATGCCCCAGTAGACGCTTTTCTGTTCCATGTATTGCAGGATTCCGAGACGGCCCTTTTCGCGTCCCAGGCCGCTGTCGCGCCAGCCGCCGAACGGGGTCGAGATCGAGAACTGCTTGTAAGTATTGATCCACACATTGCCCGCCTGGACGGCGCGGGCATAGCGCCAGGCCTTCTTGTAGTCCTGGGTCCAGATGCCGGCGGCCAGCGCGTACACGCTGTCGTTGGCCTGTGCGATCAGGTCTTCCTCGCTGTGGAAGGGCATGGCCACCAGTACCGGGCCGAAGATCTCTTCCTGGCAGATGCGCATCTTGTTCGTCACGCCTTCGATAATCGTCGGCAGGTAGTAATTGCCCTTCTCAAAGGCCGCGCCCTGCGGACGCATGCCGCCCGTGCGCACACGGCCGCCTTCTTCCACGCCCAGCGCCACGTAGGACTCGATGCTGTCGCGGTGGCGCGCGGTGATCAGCGGGCCAAGCTGGGTTTTCTCGTCGGCCGGATCGCCCACGCGCAGCGCGGCGGCGCCGGCGGCCAGGCGCTCCATGAAGGCGTCGTAGATGCCGTGCGCCACGAACAGGCGGGAGCCGGCGATGCAGGATTCGCCCGAAGAGCTGAAGATCCCGTACAGCACACCGGCCACGGCGTGGTCCAGGTCCGCGTCCTCGAACACGATGGTGGGCGACTTTCCGCCCAGTTCCAGCGACACGGGCATCATCTTGTCCGCCGCGATGTGGGCGATATGCTTGCCGGTGCTGGTGCCGCCGGTGAAGGACACGCGCTTGACCAGCGGATGCAGCGTGATCGCATCGCCGATCACCGAGCCCTTGCCCGGCAGGACGCTGATCAGCCCCTGCGGCACGCCCGCTGCGTAGCAGATGCGCGCCAGTTCGAGCGCCAGCAGCGGCGTCACTTCCGCAGGCTTGACGACGACGGCGTTGCCGGCCGCCAGCGCCGGCGCCATCTTCTGCGCTTCGCTGGCAATCGGCGAGTTCCATGGTGTGATGGCGGCAACCACTCCCATCGGCTCATATACGCTCATGGTCAGGTTGTCGCCGCGCGCCGGGGTGATGCTTTCCTCCAGCGTTTCGCAGGCAGCGGCGAAGAACTGGAAGGTGGCGGCGGCGCTGGCCACCAGGTTGCGCGTTTCGGTGATCGGCTTGCCGTTGTCCAGGCGCTGCAGCTGGGCCAGCTCTTCCGCTTCCTCGCGGATCAGCTGGGCCACGCGGTACAGCACCGCGGCGCGCTCGTGCGGCTTGCGCTGGGCCCAGCCGCTGCTGCGGAAGGCCAGGTCCGCGCGCTCGATGGCTTCGTTGGCGTCGGCCACGCTGGCGGCGTGCAGCCAGGTCACCGCTTCGCCGGTGGCCGGATACAGCGTGGCGTAGCGGTCGCCGCCGCCCTTGCGCCATTCGCCGGCTATGCAGATCAATTGGTCTTTGCTCAGGTCCATTTGTCTCTCTCAGATCGACAGGGCGTGCGCGCGGTTGTTCAGGGCGCGCACCACGCTGAACACGGTCAGCGCGGAAGTCTTGGGATTGGCAGCCAGCGGCTTGCCGCGCATGGTCAGCTCGAAGCCGCCAAAGGCGCCCGAAGCTTCCACGTGATGCACGTTCTCGGTGACGGCGGGGTCGGCCAGCAGGCGCACCTGCGTGTGATCCAGGCCCAGGCCGGCCAGCGACAGCGTGGCGGCCACATTGGCGTTCTTCGGATACAGGCGGGCCGCTTCGCGCGCGCTGCCTTCGAAGATCACGGTCGCCTCGGTCAGGGCGTCCAGGTCGACCGCCTGCTCCGCCGGTGTGTCCTTCCACGCCTGCGGCGGCTTGCGGCCGGTGTAGACGACCTTTTCCAGGCCGCCGATGCGCGCCGCCGCCAGTGCATCGATGGCGCCGATGGCGCCGGACAGCAGCTGCACCTGGGTCTTGCCGCGCTGCGCCGCCTGTTCCAGCCGCTCGGCCAGGCCGGGTTCGGACAGCGCGCCCACCGACACCACCATGCAGGCGATACCGGCTTCCAGCGCAGGGATGATGTGCTCCTCGATCGCCTTGTGGCCGGCGCATTCGATCAGCAGGTCCGGACGCTCGCCGTTCAGGCGGCAGGCCACGCGCGCCGTTGGCACCAGCGCGCGCACGGTATCGCCGGCCGTCTGCAGCGCCGCTTCCGGCACGATCACGAGGTCGAAGGTCACTTCGGGATCGCTTT
>DASWYX010000048.1:0-4843 GCA_036404755.1 Pseudoduganella sp. | reverse complement strand
AAATGTTGCCGATGTAAACGTGATACCGGTACACTTTGTCTCGAGCCCGCGAGCTTATCAGAACATCAGTGTTGACAACAAGCCAGCAAAATGACTACCGCCATCTATAAGCGGCCCCAGGTCCGCCGGCGCGGGCGGCACCTGTCGCTCGAATTCACGCCCGGCGAAGTGCAGAGCCAGATGGACCCGGCCGATCCCTACGGCCTGGTGCTGGCCTACGCCCGCGCCATGATGTGCTTCGTGCTGTTCAAGCCGCGCCCGCAGCATATCGTGATGGTGGGCCTGGGTGGCGGCTCGCTGGCCAAATTCTGCTATCGCTACCTGCCCCACAGCCGCATCACCGTGCTCGAACTGCGCGAGGACGTGATCGCGCTGCGCGAACGTTTCGCCATCCCGGCGGACGATGAACGCTTCCGCGTCATCCATGCCGACGCGGTGCGCTATATGCCGCAACTGCGCGATTCCGCCGACGTGCTGCTGGTGGACGGCTTCGACGAAGGCGGCCTGCCGCCTGCCCTGACCAGCGCCCGCTTCTATGCCGACTGCCGGCGCGCGCTGCGTCCGGACGGCGTGCTGGTCGCCAATGTCTTCAGCTACGATCCCAACTACCGCGCCATGCTGGCCCGCCTGCGCGACTGCTTCCAGGAGCGCATCTGCCAGTTCGCCGGCATTGCTGGCAACAACCGCATCGTGTTCGCCATCCGCCCGGGTCGCGTGCCCGGCGCACCGGCAAGCCGCATGCAGCGCCGCATCGCCGCCTGGGGCGGCTATGGCCCAGGACTGGGCTTTGCGCTCGCCAACCGGCTGCTCGCCAACTGGACTGTTGCGCGATTGCGCCGTGCCGCGGGCGAATACTGTTAAATATTTCCATAGTGCACAAACTTATGCCACACTGAAGGGCGCAGCCCCGAAGCCCCGGGCCGCTTATTCAGGGAAGAGCATGGCGCATCGCCGCAGGAAAACATCGGTCTACGGAGCAGCCGCACTGACTTTTGGTGCAGGCATGGCCGTTACCGCCGTTCTGTTCGGGGCGGTCAGCGCGCTTGAATACGGCAAGCTGGAACTGGCTTTCCAGCAGCGCGCCAATGCGCGCGTGGCCGCCATCCGCCGTGGGCTGGACGATGCGGTCGAAGTGCTGAGCGTGACCAACCAGCTTTTCCGCACCGTCGCTCCCGTGTCGCGCGAACAGTTCCGTACATTCACCCGGCCGCTGCTGGAACGCTACCCCTTCATCCAGGCCTTCAATTTCCACCGCCTGCTGCCCCATGCCGACCGCGCGGCCTATGAAGCGTCCATGCGCGCCGAGCATCCCGGCTTCACGATCACCGAGCTGACCGACAACAGCCTGGTGCCGGCGCCGCAGCACGCTTTCTATAACGTGGTCGACTACATTGAACCGCTGGCCGGCAACGAGGCGGCGCTCGGCCTGAACGCCGCGCCCAACGTGGCCGTGCACGAGGCCATCGACCGCATCCTGCAGACAGGCCGTCCGGCCGCCACTGCGCTGCTGCGCCTGGCCCAGACGCCATCCGGCCAGCGCGGCTTCATCATGATCATGCCGGTCTACCGTCCCGGCGCGCCGACGGATAGCTATGCGGAACGCCACGCCGCCTGGCTGGGCGACACGGCGGCCGTGATCCGCATCCACCACCTGGTCTACACCATCCTGCAGAACAATGGCCTGCTGGACGACCCGCAAGTCATGTTGCGCGTGTATGCGGACGACCCGTCGGTGCCGGAAAACCAGATCTACAGCCATGGCGTGCAGACCGGGGAAACCGGCGGCAGCATGCTGCACCGCTGGCTGAACTTCCAGTTCCGCGACAGCGAATTGCGCAGCTTCGATGTCCTGGGCCGCACCTGGCATGTACGCGTGGACGCCCTGCCCCGTCCCTTCCTCGACGATCACCTGGGCTCCCTCGGCACCTTATTGGGCGGTATCCTGTTCAGCATCCTGAGCGCAGTGCTGGTGCACACGCTGGTACAGCGCTCGCGCCGCGTGCAGCTGCTGGTCGATGTGCAAACGGCGGATCTGCAGCGCAGCAATGAACGCCTGAACGAGGACGTGGCCGCGCGCAAGCGCACTGAACGCGCGCTGCAGGAAAGCGAGCAGCGCTTCCGCCGCCTGCTGGCCCTGTCGTCGGACTGGTACTGGGAACAGGATTCCCAATTCCGCTTCACCAACATCACGGCCGGCTTCTTCGAGAAAGGCCGCCTGACCCGCGAAAACTACATCGGCCGCACGCGCTGGGAATCGAACCCGGACATGCTGAACACCAAATGGGGCCGCGAACACATCGCCCGCCTGCAGGCGCGCCTGCCCTTCTCCAACCTGGAATACGCGATCGCCGGCAACGACGGCGTCACGCGCTGGTACACCACCAGCGGTGAACCGTTCTACGACGCGCAGGGCAATTTCAAGGGCTACCGCGGCGTGGGCAGTGAAATCACGGGACGCAAACTGGCCGAGCAGCGCATCCAGCACATTGCCCACCACGACGTGCTGACCGGGCTGCCGAACCGCATGCTGCTGCAGGACCGCCTGTCGCAGGCGATCGCCTACGCCAACCGCAGCGGCCATCCGCTGTGGGTCATGCTGATCGACCTCGATCGCTTCAAGTTCGTCAACGACAGCCTGGGACACAAGGCGGGCGACCTGCTGCTGAAGACCGTCGCCACGCGCCTGCAATCGAGCGTGCGCGAAAGCGACACGGTGGCGCGCCTGTCCGGCGATGAATTCGTCGCGGTGCTGAGCGAGTATCCGGACGAATCGCTGTCGCCGGTAATCATCGAGCGCGTGATGAAGGCGCTGGCCCAGCCGGTCATGCTGGAAGGGAAAGAGTTCTTCGTCACCTGCTCGATCGGGGTGGCCGTGTACGAAGCGGACGGCACGCCGGCCGAACGCCTGATCGAGCACGCGGACATCGCCATGTACTCCGCCAAGAAGCAGGGCCGCAACTGCTTCCAGTTCTACCAGCCTGCGATGAACGAGGAAGCGCAGGAGCGCATCCGCATCGAGAGCGCGCTGCGCAATGCGCTGGAGCGCAACGAATTCGTGCTGCACTACCAGCCCCAGGTCGATCTCGATAGCGGACGTATAGTCGGCATGGAAGCGCTGCTGCGCTGGCAGCATCCGGAACTGGGCATGGTGCCGCCGGCGCGCTTCATCGGGCTGGCCGAGGAGACGGGCTTGATCGTGCCGATCGGCGCCTGGGTGCTGCGCACCGCCTGCGCGCAGGCCAAGACCTGGCACGAGGCGGGCTATGAAGGCTTGCGGGTGGGCGTGAACCTGTCCGCGCGCCAGTTCGGGCAGCAGAACCTGGTCGCCTCGATTGCCGCGGCGCTGGCGGAAACGGGACTGCCGGCATCGGCGCTGGAGATCGAACTGACCGAGAGCCTGTTCATGAATGACGTCACGCAGGCCGTGAGCCTGCTGCACGAACTGAAGGCGCTCGGCGTGGCGCTGGCCATCGACGATTTCGGCACCGGCTACTCGAGCTTCTCCTACCTGCGCAACTTCCCTATCGATGTCCTGAAGATCGACCGCTCCTTCGTGTCGGACATCGCCACCGATGCGGACGACGCTGCGATCGTGGTGTCGATCATCGCCCTCGCCCACAACCTGCAGCTACGGGTGATCGCGGAAGGTGTAGAATCCGAAGAGCAGCTGGAATTCCTGCGCCGTCACGGCTGTGACGAAATGCAGGGCTATTATTTCAGCCGCCCGGTCGCCCCGCCGGAGTTCGAGCAATTGTTGCACGAGGGCAAACAATTGGATGGCGGTCAGCCAGCCCTGCTCAGGGCCTGACCGGCCCGAAACAGGGAAAACAACAATGCAAACGAATACGCTGCACCGTCAACAGGTGCGTTCCGACTATCGCACCCGCGACGTGGTCAACCAGGCGATTGCCGCCCTGCCCGAAATCGGCCTGCGCCGCGCCGCCGAATTCCTCGCCGCCATGGGCGTGCCGCATGACGTGGCGGTGCGCACGCTGGTCTACCCGTCGCAGCGCCGCCATTGATTACTTCTTGCGCGCCAGCGCCACCTGCTGCCGCGCCGCCTTGCGCAATTTCGCCTGCTCGAAGCGGGCCTTCTGCTCCTCCGTCTCCGGCACCAGGGCTGGCACCTGCTGCGGCTTGCGGTCCTTGTCCACGGCCACCATCGTGAAATAGCAGCTGTTCGCATGGCGCACCAGGCGCTGCTGGATATTCTCGGTCACGACACGGATGCCCACCTCCATCGACGTGGTGCCCGTGTAATTGATCGACGCCAGGAAAGTCACCAGCTCGCCCACGTGGATAGGCTGCAGGAACATCACCTGGTCGACCGACAAGGTCACCACATAGCTGCCCGAATAGCGGCTCGCGCAGGCATACGCCACGCTATCGAGCAGCTTCAGGATCGCGCCCCCGTGGACGTTCCCGGAAAAATTCGCCATATCCGGCGTCATCAAAACAGTCATCGTCAGCTCATGAGCCGACCAGTGCATCGGGCTTTCCATCTCACATCCTTCTACTAAAATTCGGGGTCAGCTCTGTCATTTGGACATCCAGCCGCATTCTTTGACAAACCTCAATACGCTGCCGTTGTTATTGTCTCCTACTTCGTGCTTCCTTGCTCAAAAACAATGATGCACTGGTAGGCAGGCGCTACGCTTGCGCAATGACCAGACCTTTACGGATCGAGTTTGACGGGGCCCTTTACCACGTCACGGCGCGCGGTGACCGTCGCGGTGCCATCTATCGCACGGATAGCGACCGGATGGTCTGGCTGTCCCTGCTTGGCAAGACCTGCGAGCGCTTCAATTTCCTCGTGCACGCGTACTGCCAGATGACCAACCAC
>DASWYX010000047.1:0-18364 GCA_036404755.1 Pseudoduganella sp. | reverse complement strand
TCGTTTTGATCCGCCGTGCCTGCGTCTAGAAGCAGTGTTCGATTGCCGGGAAGCTGCCATTCTTCACAGCCGACACATACGCGCTGACCGCCGCCCCGATACTGGTCTGCCCCTCCATGAAATTCTTCACGAAGCGCGCCTTACGGCCTGGGAACACGCCCAGCATATCGTGCATCACCAGCACCTGACCCGAGCAATCCGGCCCCGCGCCAATGCCGATGGTAGGAATCGCCAGCAGCTCGGTCGTCTCCTTGCCCAGCGCCGTCGGAATCGCCTCCAGCACCAGCAGCGACGCGCCGGCCGCCTGCAGCTTCAGCGCATCGGCCTTCAGCAGGTCCGCGCTCTCCACGGTCTTGCCCTGCACCTTGTAGCCGCCCAGCGAATGGACGGACTGCGGCGTCAGGCCCAGGTGGGCGCAGACGGGAACCGAACGGTCAACCAGGAAGCGCACGGTGTCCGCCACCCAGGCGCCGCCTTCGATCTTTACCATGTGGGCGCCAGCCTGCATCAGCTTGACCGCATTGTCGAAAGCCTGCTGCGGCGTGCCGTAGGAACCGAAGGGCATATCGGCCACGATCATCGCCGCCTTCGTGCCGCGCGCCACGGCAGCGGTGTGATAGGCGACATCCTGCACGGTGACCGGCAGGGTGGACGTGAAGCCATTGCATACCATGCCCAGCGAATCGCCGATCAGCAGCACTTCCACGCCGCAGTTATCCATCAGCGTGGCGAAGCTGGAGTCGTAGCAGGTCAGCATGGTGATTTTCTCGCCGGCTGCGCGCAGCGCATTCAGCGTCGGAATCGTAACGGCCTTGGTCGGCACGACCTTGGCAGGGGCGGGCGTGCCGCTGCTGGCGGGCGCTGGCGCCGAACCAGCCATATCGTTTCCTTGCAAATAACCAGACATGGTATGTCCTCGAAATAAAAAGCGTATTGTAAGCGCTTTATTTTAATTTGCTTGTCAGCGCCGCAATTCCGACATGATCTTTTCGGCGAGGAAGTCGCACGGCGGTCGCTTCGACTTGTTGCTGCGCGCGAGGATGACTTCCAGCGCATCGATCTCGGGCAGCCCCTGCGCCTGGCCGAGCAGGGCGAGGTGAGAGGGAACCGCGCAGCGCGCCAGCGGCGCCACGGCAAGTCCCGCTTCGACCATGCTCAGAAGACCCATCAGGCTGGGGCTTTCATAGGAAGTCCGGTAGGGGATCTTCGCCTTTTCCAGGCTGCGGATCGCGTTTTCGCGCGCTACGCTGCCGGGCAGGAAAACGGCAATCGGCAGCGGACGCTCCTTCCAGATATTCTTCGCGCTGGGCGTTGCGGCCCACACCATCGGCTCGAAGCGGATGAATTCACCGGACAGGCCCTTCACGCGCGTGGCGCACACCAGGTCGACCGAGCCATCCTTGACCATCGGCGCCAGCGCCACGCTGGGCAGGCCAACGACCTGGATTTCCACCTTCGGGTAGGTAGCGGAAAACTTCTTCAGGATCGACGGCAGCAGCGAATACGCGTAATCGTCCGGCACGCCGATGACGACGCGGCCCGTGATATCGGGCCGCACCACGGCGGCCCAGGCTTCATCGCGCAAAGCGAGCATGCGCCGCGCATACGTCAGCAGCACTTCGCCATCCTGGGTTGGCGTCACGCTGCGCGGCCCGCGCACGAACAGCGGCTTGCCGAGCGCCGTCTCCAGCGTCTTGATCTGCATGCTCACGGCCGATTGCGAGCGATGCACGATTTCCGCCGCGCGGCTGATGTTGCCGGTATCGGCCACGGCCACCATCATGGCCAGAACGTCCAGGTCGAGTGCTTTCATTGGTATCAGAAAACCAGATAGATACGATCAATATTATGCGATTTTCTTAGGCTAACACGTCGGGCATAGTATCGGAAAGGAGGCCACTCATGAACGCACGCACCGATCCATCCATCTTCGCATCCCCGGAGCTGTACTTTGCCACGCTGTCGTCCGGCATTCGCGTGCCATACGTGGCCAGTGGTTCGGGCGAACCGCTGTTCTTTGTGCATGGCTCGCTGTGCGACTTCCGTTATTGGGACAGCCAGATTGGCGTTCTTGCAAAGGACTTCTACTGCGTTTCCATGAGCCTTGGCCATTACTGGCCTGGCGGCGACGGCCGCGCCCTCGGAGAGTTCAGCTGGAAGAACCACGTCTCCGAACTGGCGGAGTTCATCGCCGCCATGGACGTGGGACCGGTGCACCTGGTGGGCCACTCGCGCGGCGGATGCGTTGCCTTCCAGCTGGCCCGCGCGTATCCGCACCTCGTGAAATCGCTCACGCTGGCAGATCCGGGCGGCCCGCTGCAAATCGACGGAACAGCGCAGGCATCGCTGCCCGCTGCGACCGAGGCCCTGCGCGCACAAGTGGCGGAACTGATTGAAAACCGCGAGATCGAGTCCGGCATCGAGCTCTTCGTGGATTCGGTCAGCATGCCCGGCATCTGGCGCAAGAGCCCCATCAGTTTCCGCACCATGGCGCTCGATAACGCGTCCACGCTGCCAAAGCAGTTCCGCGATCCGCTGCCGGCTTATACGCGGGAGGCGGCGGCCGAGGTGAAGTGCCCGACCTTGCTGATCGCCGGGCAAAAGAGCCCGCGCATGTATCACGACAACGTGGAAAAGCTGGCCGAGTGGATCGGCTCCACCGAGACGCAGGTCGTTGCAGGCGCCTCGCATGGCATGAACGTCACGCACGCGGCGGCGTTCAACCGCCTCCTCGGCGCGTTCGTGCGCAGCGCTACTTCTCGATAAGCAGGCAGGCCGCGGCTGCCATGGTCATGACGAAGGCGCCCGGATCGCAGCAGATGCGGCTGGCGCTGGTCATGCCGTCAGCCTGGTGATGGCCTGGTCCGCGACGCGCGGCTTGAAGGCGGCGGCGGGGCCAAGGCCCGGCACCACCACGTGCGGCTCGATTTCCAGCAGGGGCATGAGCACGAAGGCGCGCTCGGTCAGGCGCGGGTGGGGCACGGTCAGCGTGGGCGAGTTGATGACCTGCTCGCCGTACAGCAGCAGATCGAGGTCCAGCGTGCGCGGGGCATTGCGGTAGGGCCGCTGGCGACCGTGGGCCTGCTCGATGCCATGCAGCGCCTGCAGCAGCGCTTCCGGTTCCAGCGCCGTTTGCAGGCGGGCGACGGCGTTGATGTAGTCGTCGCCGCTGGAATCGATGGGGGCCGTCTTGTACAGGCTTGAGACGCCGGCCAGCGTGCTGTCGTGCAGCTGGCGCAGCATTTCGATCGCATCCTCGACATTGGCGCGGGCGTCGCCCAGGTTGGCGCCAATGCCGATGTAAGCCGTGGTGAACATGGATTACGCGGCGGCCGGTTCGCTGCTGCCGCTGCCGCCACGCTTGCCGCGGCGGGGACGGCGGCGGCGGCGGCGCGGGGCGCCGCTATCGTCGCTGGCGGGCATGTCGAAATCTTCCTCGCCCTCGTCGCCGGCTTCCACCACATTGCCTTCGGCCGCCGTTTCGGCGGAGGCGTTTTCCTCAACGCCTTCCAGGCTTTCCTTGTGGCGCGTGCCGCGGCGCGGCGGACGCTTGCGCTTGGCGCCGGCGGCGGCGTTGCCGGCCGAGGACACCAGCTCGGCGCGCATCACTTCATCGGCCTCGTAGAAGGCAGTCCACCAGTCGCCCAGTTCCGCATCGATCTCGCCGGACGCGCAGCGCAGCAGCAGGAAGTCGTAGCCGGCACGGAAGCGCAGGTGCTCCATCAGCTTGTAAGGATTCTTGCCGCTGCGGCGCTCGAAGCGCGGCTGCATGGCCCAGATATCGCGCATGTCCGAACCGATCTTGCGCTGCAGGGCCAGCTTCTCGGTCTGCGATTCCAGCACTTCGTCCGCCGCCAGGTGCAGCGCGGGGATGGGGAATTCGCCGGCGGCCTGGTAGGCCTGCCACTTTTCCAGCACCTGGTGCCACAGCAGGGAAGCGAACAGGAAGCCCGGCGATACGGTCTTGCCGGACAGGATGCGGCGGTCGGTGGCGTCCAGCGCCAGGGTCACGAACTTGGTGCCCAGCGGCTGCTCCAGCACCACGTCCAGCATCGGCAGCAGGCCATGGTGCAGGCCTTCCTTGCGCAGCTGCTGCAGGCAGGCCAGCGCCTGGCCGGACATCAGCAGCTTCAGCATCTCGTCGAACACGCGCGCGGCCGGCACATTGTTGATCAGCGGCGCCATCACGGAAATCGGTTCGGCGGTGGTCGGCTCGATATCGAATTTCAGCTTGGCGGCAAAGCGCACCACGCGCAGCATACGCACAGGGTCTTCGCGGTAGCGCGCTTCCGGCTGGCCGATGATGCGCAGGGTCTTGGAGCGGATATCCTCGATGCCGCCGTGGTAGTCCAGCACTTCTTCGGTGGCCGGGTTGTAGTACATGGCGTTGACGGTGAAGTCGCGGCGCGCCGCATCTTCCGCCTGGGTGCCGAAGGTGTTATCGCGCAGTACGCGGCCATGCTCGTCGCGCGGCGCGTTATCCATCGCCGTGCCGCGGAAGGTGGTCACTTCCAGCAGGTCCTGGCCGAACATCACATGCACGATCTGGAAGCGCTTGCCGATGATGAAGGCGCGGCGGAACAGGCGCTTCACCTGCTCCGGCGTGGCATTGGTGGCGATGTCGAAATCCTTCGGCTTCACGCCCAGCAGCAGGTCGCGCACGGCGCCGCCCACCACGAAGGCCTGGAAGCCGGCTTCCTGCAAGGTGCTGGTCACGCGGATGGCGTTCGACGACAGCAGCTTCTGGTCGATGCCATGGTCTTTCGGCCCCAGCACGACGGGCTCGCTGGTATTGCGTCCGGCCTTGCCTTTGACGCCCAGTATTTTGCGGATGAATTTCTTAATCATTGAACAGATGGAGTAAAGCCCAGCCTTTTGCCTCGGCGTGTTTGCTCAGCGTGGCGTTGGGGTTGGTCGCAATCGGGTGGCTGACGATGGATAGCAGCGGCAGGTCGTTGTGCGAATCGCTGTAGAAGTGCACGCTCTCGAAGCTGTCCAGGGTATGGCCCATCGTCTCCAGCCATGCCTTGGTGTGCACGATCTTGCCCTCGCCCTGGGTTGGCGTGCCAAGCAGCTTGCCGGTGATGCGGCCTTGCTCATCGCGTTCGGGCATGGCGGCAATCAGGTGCTCCACGCCGAAGGCCTTGGCGATCGGCGCCGTGACAAAGTGGTTGGTAGCGGTAACGATGGCAACCAGGTCGCCTTCGTCCAGGTGCTTCTGCAGCAGATCGCGGGCGGACGGGCGGATGTTCGGCATCACCACTTCCTGCATGAACTGCTGCTGCAATTCGGCCAGGCGCTGCGGCTCGAAGGCGGCCAGGGTGCCCAGCGAGAATTCCAGGTATTCCACCGGGTCCAGGGTTCCAGCCTGGTATTGGGCGAAGAATTCATCGTTACGGCGCCGGAACTCCTCCACGTCCACCGCGCCCAGGCGGCACAGGAACTTGCCCCATTCGTAGTCGGAATCGATGGGCAGCAGGGTGTGGTCGAGGTCAAATAAGGCGAGCTTCATTATTCTTTCGCTTCCGCCTGCAGCCATTCGCGCAGCAGCGGCAGGGTAATCGGACGTTGGGTTTCGAGGGAATACTGGTCGAGCGAGTCCAGCATCGAAGACAGCGAACGCATGTCACGCTGAAAATGGGACAGCAAGTAGGGTAACACGCCGGGAGACAAGGTCAAGCCACGGGCGGCGGCGGCCTGGCTCAGGGCGGCCACCTTCTCATCGTCCGTCAGGCCGTGCAGCTGGTAGATCAGGCCCCAGCCCATGCGCGTACGCAAATCCTCGCGCACCGGCAGCACGGCCGGCGGCACGGCGCCGCTGCACACCATGAAGGCGTTGTTGGCGCGGATTTCGTTGAACAGGGCGAAGGCGTCGATCTGCGCCACCGGCGACAGCTTCTCGCAGTCGTCCAGCAGGTAGAGGTCCACTTCCGGCGAGTACACAAACTCGGATTCGATCGAGAACGGGGAAATATAGCGCGCGCGCTCGGTCGAGGCGAGCGCCTTCAGCAGGTGCGACTTTCCTGCGCCGATTTCCCCCCACAGATAGGCAAAATGCTCGCGCGAAGTGCGCTCGGCGAACTGGCGCATCAGCGCAGCTACCTCGGCATTGCGGCCCACCTCGAAGGATTCCAGGGTGTGCACCGGCTCCGCGCCCAGGTCAAGCACCAGCTGTTTCATTGGCAGCGCCCCGGGTTTGTGGTCTTTTGCATAACGTTTTCGATCTTCACACTATGCATTATAAAAGCTGCTGCTTAGGTAGTGTCGCCGCAGGTGGCGGAAGGCCACCATCAGCAGGGCGGACGCGGGCAGCGCGAGCAGCACGCCGACAAAGCCGAACAGCTGTCCGAAGGCCAGCAGGGCGAAGATCACGGCCAGCGGATTCAGGCCGATGCGCTCGCCCACCAGGCGCGGCGTGAGGAAGAAGCCTTCGATCACCTGGCCCACGCCGTAGATGATGGCGACGGCAATCAGGCCGCTCCAGTCGTTGAACTGCAGCAGGGCGGACATCAGGGCCAGCAGCAAGCCCAGGCCGAAGCCCAGGTAGGGAATGAAGACCAGCAGGCCGGTCAGGATGCCTACAGGCAATGCCACGTCGAAGCCGGCCAGGGCCAGGGCGGCCGAGTAGTAGCAGGCCAGCACCAGCATCACCAGCAGCTGGCCGCGCAGGTACTGGGCCAGCAGGCTGTCCGCCTCGCGCGCCATTTCCACGGTGGAGCCGATCCAGCGGCGCGGCACGGCGGCGGCCACGCGCGCCACCAGATCATGCCAATCGAGCAACATATAAAACAGCACGACGGGGATCAGCACGGCCGTCGCCAGCCAGCCCAGCACGGCGGTGCCGCCGATGCGGGCGGAATTCAGGATGGCGGTCCAGATCTGGTCGCCGCTGCTGGCCATCTGCTCGTTCACGAAGCGCTTGATGCCGGCCGAGTCGAAGGTGAAATCCACGCCCATCTGCTGCAGGCGCGGACCGAAGGTATCGTTCAGGCGGGCCAGGGCGGTCGGGATGGCGGCCTGCAGCAGGGGGATTTCCTTCTGCAGCACGGGCACCACGATCAGCACGATGGCGAACATGGCGGCAAAAAACAGCACGATGACGATGGTCACGGCCAGCGAACGGGGCAGGGGGAAGCGTGCAAACTTGAAGCGGCTCAGGCGGTCGACGCCCGGATTCAGCACATAGGCCAGGATGGCGGCCGCCAGGAAAGGCGTCAGCACCGGGCCCAGGGTAACCAGAAGGAACAGGAATGCCAGCCAGACTGCCACCCAAAACAAGGTTTGTTTTTGTTCTACCGAGAGGGGAAATGGCATGGATAAGCTGGGTTGTGGTCGAAAAACGGCTGATTGGGAGGCTAATTTGATAAAATAGCGGACTTGCCGGATTTTGCCCCCATTTCGGCGCAGAATCGGGTCACCGCTTTCTATTTTACCGCCTCCGCTGCGAAATACACCATGAGCCAACCTTCGAATGTTTCCCTTTCCTACCGTGACGCAGGCGTCGATATCGATGCCGGCGATGCCTTAGTTGAAGCGATCAAGCCGTTCGCCAAGCGCACGATGCGCGAAGGCGTCATGGGCGGCATCGGCGGCTTCGGCGCGCTGTTCGAGATCAGCAAGAAGTACAAGGAGCCTGTGCTGGTGTCCGGTACCGACGGTGTGGGTACCAAGCTGAAACTGGCTTTCGAACTGAATCGTCACGACACCGTGGGCATCGACCTGGTCGCCATGAGCGTGAACGACATCCTGGTGCAGGGCGCCGAGCCGCTGTTCTTCCTCGACTACTTCGCTTGCGGCAAGCTGGACGTGCCGACCGCGACCGACGTCATCAAGGGTATCGCCAAGGGCTGCGAGCAGGCTGGCTGCGCGCTGATCGGCGGCGAAACCGCTGAAATGCCGTCGATGTACCCGGCCGGCGAGTACGACCTGGCCGGTTTCGCTGTCGGCGCCGTGGAAAAGTCGAAGCTGATCGACGGCACCAAGATCGCTCCGGGCGACGTGGTGCTGGGCCTGGCCTCCTCGGGCGCGCACTCCAACGGCTACTCCCTGGTGCGCAAGATCATCGAAGTGGCGAAGCCGGACCTGAACGCCGATTTCCACGGCCGCAAGCTGGCGGACGTGATCATGGAACCGACCCGCATCTACGTGAAGCCGCTGCTGGCGCTGATGGAGTCGATGGAAGTGAAGGGCCTGGTGCACATCACCGGCGGCGGCCTGGTCGAAAACATCCCGCGCGTGCTGGCCGATAACCTGACCGCCGAACTGGATGCGAAGTCGTGGACCATGCCTCCGCTGTTCCAGTGGCTGCAGCAGCACGGCGGCGTGGCCGACGCTGAAATGCACCGCGTGTTCAACTGCGGTATCGGCATGACCGTGATCGTCTCCGCCGCCAACGCCGACGCGGCCGTCGCCCAGCTGACCGCGGCCGGCGAAACCGTTTCGCGCATCGGCGTGATCCGCGCCCGCGCGGAAGGCGAGCACCAGACCATCGTCAAATAAGGCGCGGCGCCGGCCGGCGCAGCGCAAGCAAAAAGCGGAGCCACGTGCTCCGCTTTTTTATGGCGCGGCGCTAGCGCTTGAGGATCTTGGGGACGGCTGGCGCGCGCAGGCGGTGGGCGTCCGGCAGGCCGGAGCCGAGGAGGGGCCGCAGGTAGTCGAGGAAGGCGGGCGTGACGCCGGTACCGGCGGCGTTGATGAAGGCTTCGTCCATCGTGCGGGTCTTGCCGGCCACTGTTTCCAGCGGCTGCAGCACGTAGTCGACCGAATAGTCGCCCGTGCGGCGGATCGCGACCGATCCGTCGCGGTCCGTCCACATGGCGTACTGCACCGCCTTCTCGCCCACTTCGCGCGCCTCGCGCTGGTCGACATCGGACACGCAGCCGAGGAAGGAGCGCTGCAGGTAGCCGAAGGTATCGCCGCGCACGCGCTTGATCCCCAGCTTGCCCTTGATCTCGTCGCACAACAGGTCGGCCAGGGCGCCCGTGCCGGACAGCTGCACATTGCCATGCGCGTCGCGTTCCACTTCCTTCGCCAGCAGCGAAGCGATCGCCTCGCCGGAGGCATCGTGGATGCCCTCCGAAACCGCAATCACGCAGCGCCCCAGGCGCGAATGGACTTCTTTCACATCCGCCAGGAACTGCTCCAGCGAGAACACGCGTTCGGGCAGGTAGATCAGGTGTGGGCCATCGTCCGGGAACTTGCGGCCCAGCGCCGCGGCGGCGGTCAGGAAGCCGGCATGGCGCCCCATCACAACGCCCACATAAACCCCGGGCAGCGAGGCATTATCCAGGTTGGCCCCGGCAAAGGCTTGCGCCACGAAGCGCGCGGCGGACGGGAAGCCCGGCGTGTGGTCATTGCCCACCAGGTCATTGTCGATGGTCTTGGGGATGTGGACGGCGCGCAGTGGATAGCCGGCCGCGCGCGCCTGCTCGGCCACGATGCGCACCGTGTCCGACGAATCGTTGCCGCCGATGTAGAAGAAGTGGCCGATCTCGTGCGCCTTCAGCACCTTGAAGATCTCTTCGCAATACTTCAGGTCCGGCTTGTCCCGCGTGGAGCCGAGGGCGGAGGAGGGCGTGGCCGCAACCAGCTCCAGGTTATGGCTGGTTTCCTGCGTCAGGTCGAGGAAGTCTTCATTGACGATGCCGCGCACGCCGTGCAGCGCGCCGTAGACCCGCGTCACTTCGCGGAAGCGCCGCGCTTCGAGCGCCACGCCGACCAGCGACTGGTTGATCACGGCGGTAGGACCGCCCCCCTGTGCGACCAGAATTTTGCCCGACGACATACGCAGCCCCCAGATAAGAAGTTGGTTGACGAGCCGTCAGCTTACTCCGTTTTTGCGGCGCTGCCGATATTGCGGTCGAGGAAGCGCTCGACGCGGTTCCAGAAGTCGACGCGGTTCTCCTGCAGCGCCCAGCCGTGCCCCTCGCGGTCGTAAGTGATCCACTCGACCTGGCTGTTATGCCTGCGCACCGCATCGAGGAACAGTTTGCCGTGATACAGGGGCACGCGCTGGTCCTCGCTGCCATAGGCCATCAGCAGCGGCTGGCGGATGCGCTCGGCCAGATGGATGGGCGAGGTGTCGCGCAACTGCGCCGCATCGCGCACCGTGTCGCCGACCAGCTCCGGAATGCCGTACCGGCGCCAGCGGTCGCCCAGGTCGTCGTTATAGCTCCAGTGGCCATTGGCCATCAGGCCGATGTCCGTTACGCCCACCCATTCCACGCCGCAGCGGTACAGCGCGGGCTCGCGCACGAGGCCCATCAGCGAGGCATAGCCGCCGTAGCTGGCGCCCGCGATGCAGATGCGCTTCGGATCGGCGATGCCCTGTGCGATGGCCCAGCGCGTGCCATCGGTGACATCGTCCTGCATCGCCAGGCCCCACTGCTTCCAGCCGGCGCGGAAGTGCTTCACGCCATAGCCGGTGCTGCCGCGGAATTCCGGCTCCATCACCGCATAACCGCGCGAGGCGAGGAACTGGGCGTCCCCATTCCACTTCCATTCACCGCCGCGCACCCAGGGGCCGCCGTGCAGCAGCACGACCATTGGCAGGTTCTTGCGCTTGCTGTCTTTCGGATAGGTGATCCAGGCCGGGATCTCCAGCCCGTCGCGCGCCTTGTAGCGGACGAAGGTCTTGCTGGCCATGCGCGCCGGATCGATGGCGGGACGCGCGCTGCCCACCTGCACCAGCTTCTGCGTCTCCATGTTGTAGATCATCCAGCGGCCGGGATCCACGTCGGCATAGGAATGTACCAGCACCCACGGCGTCTGCGGGTAACGCGCCGGCGTGAGCTCGTTGATGCGGCCGGGCAGCAGCTTGTCCACCGCTTCCTGCGCGGCCCTCAGATGGCCGTCGAACCATGCCGTGCCGCGCGCGTCGGACAGGTAGCTGATGCCGGCCAGCTTGCCGCGGCTGATCACCAAGTCGCCGCGGAAATCGAAGCCTTCCAGCGCGACCAGCGGCGCCTTCGCCAGCTGGCGTTTCGCGATGTCGTACTGGTAGAGCGCTTCCTTGTCTTCCGGCGCGGCGCGCACATACAGGGCGCCGTCCGGCGCGAAGCCTTCGGGCGAGATGGCGCCTTTCTCGTTGAACAGGCCGAAGCTGTGCAGGGAGCGCCACTCGTCACCCGGCTTGTCGCGGTAGTGGAGAATGGCGCGGTCCTTGTCCGCGGCCAGGGCCAGGCGGGGTTCGCCGTCCTGGTCCAGCCACCAGGACAGCACGGACGCCGGACCTTTTATCACGCTTACACGGCCGGTGACGGTGTCCAGCTTCTTCAGCGCCAGGTGCTGCAGGTTGCGGTAGCCGGCATCCCACACGGCGGAGACCACATAGACTTCGTCCGAATGCTGGTTGCCCGGCTGGCGCAGCAGGAAATGGTTCCAGTCCAGGTGCTGCTTATTGGTGCGGTGGAAGCCATCGACTGGGTCGCGCGTGTCGGCCAGCTGCAGGAAGTTGCTGCCATCGCGGTTGATGGCGAAGATGCCGGGCGCGTACTGGTCGTCGGCCCAGGTTTCCCTCGCATCGTAGGTATTGAAGACGAGGCGCTGGTCGTTGACCCACTCGAAGTAGTCGATGTCCGCATCCTGGAACTGGGCGATGACCTTGATGGCCAGCGTGTCCAGTTCCATCACGGCCAGGCGCCGCCGCTCGCCCTTGCCGGCTACGCGCGCCGCCAGGTATTTGCCGCCGGGTGACAGGCGCGCTTCGCTGAACTGCGCATTTTCGAAAAAGGCGGAGGCGGGAAGCGATGTGGAAAGCGGCGCAGGCTCCGCGGCCCTGGCTGGAGCGGCCAGGGCGATCAGGACGGCGCACAGCAGGGTCAGAGTTTTCATGCGCTTACCTTACGTGAAGGAGCCGTGCGCGGTCTTGCGCTGGAGCAAGGCCAATCATTTATTGCGCGGCGCCCTTGCCGATATTCCGGTCCAGGAATTTCTCGACGCGGCTCCAGAAGTCGATGCGGTTTTTCGCCAGCACCCAGCCGTGGCCCTCTTCCGAATACTCCACCCATTCCACGTCCTTATGCGTGGCCTTGACGGCGGCGCGGAATTTCGTGCCATGCACCAGGGGCACGCGCAGGTCGGCGCCGCCGTAGGCCAGCAACAGCGGCTGCCGGATGCGCGCGGCCTGCTCCAGCGGCGAGGTGGCTTTCAGCTGCGCCGCATCCTTTTCCAGGTCGCCGATCAGGTCCGGCATGCCGTACTTCTTCCAGCGCTCCGGCAGGTCGTCGGAGTACAGCCAGTGGCCGGTGTAGAGCAGCTTGATGTCGGTGACGCCAATCCAGTCGATGCCGCATTTGTACAGGTCCGGATCATTGACGAGGCCCATCAGCGTTGCATAACCGCCATAGCTGGCGCCCGCAATGCAGACGCGCTTCGGATCGGCATAGCCTTTTTCGACGGCCCACTTGACGCCATCAGCGACATCGTCCTGCATCTTCAGTCCCCACTGCTTCCAGCCGGCGCGGAAGTGGTGATCGCCAAAGCCGGTGCTGCCGCGGTATTCCGGCTGCAGCACCACATAGCCGCGCGAGGCGAGGAACTGCACTTCCGGGTCCCAGCCCCACTGGCTGCCGCGCACATAGGGGCCGCCGTGCACCAGCACCACCATCGGCAGGTTCTTGCGCGCGCCCTGCACGGGAATGGTCAGCAGCGCCGGGATTTCCAGGCCGTCGCGTGCTTTGTAGCGCACCTCCTCCTGCAGGCCCATTTGCGCAGGCTTGATGTTCGGGTAGCTGGCGCCGACGCGGTCCAGCGCCTTCTTCCCGGTGTTGTACAGGAAGTAGACGCGCGGCTGGACGTCCGAGTAGGCCTGCACCAGCACATTGTTCGTTTCCTGGCGCGTGGGCAGATCGATCAGGTTGACGGTGTGGGGCAGCAGCTTGTCCACCTCTTCCTGCATCTGCTGCATGGCCGGATCGAACCACAGCGTGCCGGCGCCGTCGCGCACATAGCGCACCCCCAGCAGCTTGTCGCCGCGCATGATCAGGTTGCCGCGGAAGTCATAGCCATCGAGCTGGATCAGCGGCTTGTCGCTGACCTTGCCGGTGGCGAAGTCGAAGGTGTGCACGGCTGCGCGATCCTTCGCCTTGTTGCTGATGACGTACAGCGTGCCTTCGGGACCGAAGGCCAGCGGCGCGAAGGCTTCCTCGCCGCCGCGGTACATGTCGAAGCTGACCAGCTTGCGCCACTTTTCATTGTCCGCCTCGCGCAGGAAGATGTTCTGCATATTCTTCTCGAACGTGTAGGCCAGGCGCGGCTCACCCTTGTTATCGAGCAGCCAGCCCATCGTGTCGCCCGGCTGGCTGACGGACTGGATACGGCCGTTCAGGGTATTCAGTTTCAGCATCCTCACTTCGCGCACGTCGCCGGGACCGGCAATCGAGCGGTCCGTGACGTAGGTCCATTCCGAATCCTGCGCGCCGCGCTGCGGCACCATATAGGTGTGCCAGGGCAGCATCTTCTGCGCCATGCCGTCGCGGACGAAAGCGTTGGTGCGTTCGGCCAGCTGGCGGAACTGGGTGCCGTCCTTGTTCACGGCGAACAGGCCGGGTGCGTAGCGCAGGTCGGCCTGGCCGGCGGACTTGTCGCGCAGGTCGAACAGCAGGCGGTTATCGTTCACCCACTGCACATGGCCCACGTCGGCGGCGGTGAAGCCGGCCACGGCCTGGGCCTTGTTGTTGGCAAGGTCCACCACGGCCAGCATGTCGCGGCCATTCTCCTTGCTGGCGACCTTCGCCGCCAGGAATTTGCCGCTCGGAGAGAGAATCGGCTCGCTGAATTCGGGGTTCCTGAAGAAGTCTTCGATGGGCTGGAGCTGGGCGAAGACGGGCGATGCGGCCGCAAACAGGACGGCGAACAGAAGATGGGATTTTTTCATGCCCGAACATTATCACGGGGAATGTGTCCGGAAATTCGCAGATTGTCACATTTTCGCGGGCGGCGTGCCGGGGGTGCGGATGTGGCGCAGCAGGGCCAGGCTTTGTTCGTCCGGGGCGGGCGTCAGCAGGCTGACGAGGGCATTTGCCAGCAGGCCGGCAGGCACGCCGAACACGCCGGCTGAAATGGGCGCGATGCCGAACCACAGGCCGGTCTGGTTGCCGCCGAGCGTGGGGTTCGCGTGCAGCATGTAGTAGAGACAGACGAAAAAGCCTGCCACCATGCCGGCCACCGCGCCCTGGCGGTTGGCGCGCTCCCAGAATACGCCCAGCACCAGGGCCGGGAACAGCGTGGACGCAGCCAGCGAAAACGCGGCGCCGACCAGCGAGATGATGTCGCCCGGCTTGGTGGAGGCGGCGTAGGCGGCGATGAAGGCCACCGCGAGCAGCAGCAGCTTGGAGATCGTTACGCGCTTCTGCGTGGAGGCGGTCGGGTCGACCAGCTTGTAGTAGATGTCGTGCGACAGGGCGTTGGAGATCGCCAGCAGCAGCCCGTCCGCCGTGGACAGCGCCGCCGCCAGGCCGCCTGCCGCCACCAGGCCGGAAATCACGTAGGGCAGGCCGGCGATTTCGGGCGTGGCCAGCACCAGCACATCGGAGTCGATGACGATTTCGGCCAGCTGCACTACGCCGTCGTGGTTGATGTCGCTGATGCTGAGCAGGGGATTGGCCTTGTCCACATTGGCCCAGTAGGACACCCAGGTCGGCAGGTGCGAGAAGTCGCTGCCCACCAGGGCGCTGTAGATATCGTATTTGACCAATACCGCCAGCGCCGGAATCGACAGGTAGACCAGCAGGATGAAGAACAGGGTCCAGAACACGGACACGCGCGTCTCGTGCACCGAGGGCGTGGTGTAGGAGCGCATCAGGATGTGGGGGAGGGCGGCCGTGCCGACCATCAGGCAGAACACCAGGGCCAGGAAGTTGATGCGCTTGTTGTTCGACTCGGCCGCCGTCTTGCCGGGGAAGGGTTCGGCGTGCGGCACCATCTCGCGTGCGCGCGCCAGATTGTAGTCGCGCTCTGCGGCCCACAGCGCGGCCGCTTCCTCCACGCTCTTCGGATAAGCGGCCAGCGCGCGCTCGGCGGCGCGGATTTCCAGCAGCGAGCCGCTGCGGCGCTTGACCATGTCCAGGTAATGCTGCGCTTCCTGCCGGCCGGACTCCCACGATGCCGGCAGCCCGTTCAGGCGCACGCCATAATCCTCCGCGCGCTGGACGAAGATGGCGCGCACCTCGAGTTCCGCATCGTCATGCGCCAGCACGTTTTCGCGCGCCGTCAGCTGGGGCAGCAGCTTGCCGTAGGCGATCTGCGGCACGGGATTGCCACTGTGCTTGACCGACAGCCACATGGCCGGGATCAGGAAGGCGGTGAGAATGATGATGTACTGGGCCACCTGGGTCCAGGTGATGGCGCGCATGCCGCCGAGGAAGGAGCAGACCAGGATGCTGGCCAGGCCGAGGAAGATGCCGACCGAGAAATCCACGCCCGTGAAGCGCGCCGTGATCAGCCCCACGGCGTAGATCTGCGCCACCACATAGGTGAAGGAGACGATGATCGTGGCCGCCACCGCCAGCATGCGCACGGCTTTCCCGTAATGGTCGCCGCCATAGCGGGCGGACAGGAAGTCCGGAATCGTGAACTGGCCGAACTTGCGCAGGTAGGGCGCGATCAGCAGCGCGACCAGGCAGTAGCCGCCGGTCCAGCCCATGATATAGGCCAGGCCGTCGAAACCGTGCAGGTACAGGCCGCCTGCCAGCGAGATAAAGCTGGCCGCCGAGATCCAGTCGGCGGCGGTGGCCATGCCGTTGAACATGGCCGGCACGCGCCGCCCGGCCACATAGTATTCCAGCACATTGGAAGTGCGCGAGATCACGCCGATGGCCGCATACAGGGCGATGGTGGCAAACATGAACAGGTAGCCGATCCACAGGCGCGGCATGCCTTCCTTTTCCAGCACGGCGACGGCGATCAGGAAGGCGGCAAAGCAGGACGTGAAAATCAGGTAGTAGCGCGACAGGCGGCGGAAGAAGCTGGGTTTCAAGACTCGGCCTCCGCTGCGTAATCACGGTCGGCGCGCCGCATGTACAGGCCGTAGGCGGCGATGATGGCCAGGTAGGCCAGCGAGGCGCCCTGCGCCGCCAGGTAGAAATTCAGCGGCCAGCCGAAGATGAACAGGCCATCCAGGTCGCGCGCGAAAAACACGATGCAGAAGGTGAGCAGTCCCCACAGCGAGAGCAGGATGGCCGTCATGCGGCGCGTGCGGCGCCAGTAGCGTTCGCGCTTATCCAAAGTGCGGTACCTCTTCGTCTTCTGGTGGTTCCGGTGCGCGCAGGGGGAAGGTCAGGCGGAACAGGCAGCCGGGATATTTGGGATCGTGGCAGCGCGGATTGGCGAACAGGTCCAGCTCCGCGCCGTGCTGCTGGGCGATTTCGCGCACGATGGCCAGTCCGAGGCCGCTGCCCTCGGCATTGCTGCCCAGGATGCGGTAGAAGCGCTCGAATACGTGGGCGCGTTCGGCGGGCGGGATGCCGGGACCATTGTCTTCCACTTCGAGGATGCCGTGGTCGCCTGCGCGCCGCACGCGCACGGTGACGGCGCCGCCGCGCGGCGTATAGC
Organism: Pseudoduganella sp.; assembly: GCA_036404755.1. Lineage (GTDB taxonomy): Bacteria > Pseudomonadota > Gammaproteobacteria > Burkholderiales > Burkholderiaceae_D > Rugamonas. The sequence continues at coordinate 1,813 of DASWYX010000047.1, read as the reverse complement.
GCAGCGCATTGTCGATCAGGTTGGACAGCATCTCGCGCAGCATCAGCGGCTTGCCGGCAATCGGCACTCCCTCGACAGGCGGTTCGAAGCCCAGGTCGATCCGGTAGTTGAAGGAGGCCTGCACCCAGTCCTGCACGGTGCTGCGCGCCAGTTCGCCCAGTTCGATCGTGACGAAGGCGGCGCCGGCTTGCGGCTGGTTTTCGGCGCGCGCCAGGGCCAGCAGCTGGTTCACCAGGCGTGTGGCCGCTTCCGAGCTTTTCGCCAGCTGCTCCAGCGAGCGGTGGATTTCGCCCTGGTCGGTCTGGCGCAGGGCCAGTTCGGACTGCATGCGCATGCCGGCCAGCGGGGTTTTCATCTGGTGGGCCGCGTCCGCGATGAAGCGCTTCTGCATGTCGATGGAGAGCTTGAGGCGCTCCAGCATCTCGTTCAGCGAGCGCACCAGCGGCGTGATTTCCTCCGGCACCTGGTTGGGCGGAATGGGACTCAGGTCATCTTCAGGACGGGCGCGAATGCGCTCCTGCAGTTCGGCCAGCGGCAGCAGCCCGCGCGACAGGGCGAACCACACCAGGGCCAGCACGATGGGCAGGATGATGAACTGGGGCAGGATCACGCCCTTGATGATTTCATTGGCCAGCTTGGCGCGCTTTTCCAGCGTTTCGGCCACCTGCACCAGGGCCAGGCGCGGTTCCCTGGCCCGGTCCTGCTCCAGGTTCACATAGGAGTAGGCGATGCGGATCGGCGTGCCGTGCAGGTTATCGTTGCGGAAGCTGACGGCGCCGGCGCGGAAGCTGTCCGGATCGGGCGGGGTCTGCGGCGGCGGCAGGTCGCGGTCGCCGTCCACGTAATTGCCCTGCGGGCCGCTGATCTGGTAATAGACGCTGTCCACATCGTCGGCGCGCAGGATGTCGCGCGCCGGGCCGCCCAGGCGCTCGGCCAGCTTGCCCTCCACCTCGCGCACCTGCTGCGCCAGCACGGTGACGTTGTCTTCCAGCGCGTGGTCGAAGGGCTGGTTGGCGATGGACTTGGCGACCAGGTAGGTGATCGCAATGCTCATTGGCCACAGCAGCAGCAGGGGAGCGAGCATCCAGTCCAGGATCTCGCCGAACAGGGAGTGCTGGATTTCCTCGGCGTCGGCGGCGGGCGCCTCCTGCCATGTCGCCTGTTCTTCGCTCACTTGCTTTCAGTGCCGCTGGCTCTGGAAAACTTCACCCGGCAGTAGCCGAGGCCGCGCACGGTGGCGATGCGCACGCCGCCCACCTCGATCTTCTTGCGCAGGCGGTGCACATAGACTTCGATGGCGTTGTTGCTCACTTCCTCGCCCCATTCGCACAGGTGGTCCACCAGTTGTTCCTTCGACACCAGGCGCCCGGTGCGGGCCAGCAGGATTTCCAGCAGCCCCAGTTCGCGCGCCGAAAGGTCCAGCATCTGCTCATTGATATAGGCACTGCGGCCGACCTGGTCGTAGGTCAGCGGGCCGTGCTTGATGACGGTGGAGCCGCCGCCCTGGCCGCGCCGCGTCAGGGCGCGCACCCGCGCCTCCAGTTCGGACAGGGCAAAAGGCTTGGCCATGTAATCGTCGGCCCCCAGGTCGAGGCCGTTGACGCGCTGCTCGACCGAATCGGCGGCGGTCAGGATCAGCACCGGCAGCAGGGAGCCGCGCGTGCGCAGCCGACGCAGCACTTCCAGGCCGGACATCTTGGGCAGGCCCAGGTCCAGGATCAGCAGGTCGAATTCCTGGGTGGAGAGGGCGGTGTCAGCCTCCTGCCCGTTTTTTACGCAATCAATCGCATAGCCGGACTGGCGCAGCGAGCGC
>DASWYX010000046.1:0-22946 GCA_036404755.1 Pseudoduganella sp. | reverse complement strand
GCAGTCGGCATCGCCGCCTCCATCAAGGCGCGCTTCGGCGACGAACCGCGCCTGGTCGTCAACAACGGCTGATCACGCACGGCGGATCAAACGATCCGCCCTACAGCCCTCCGGGCCGGGGGGCATCACCGCATCCCGGTGGCGCATCACCGCATCCGCGGCACATCACCGCACCCGGGGCGCATTACCGAGTCCGGGGCACGTCACCGCGTTCCGGGCCCGTCGTCACATTACGGGCCTATTGGAGCGTCTCTCGTTCTTCGGCATTACCGGGCCCCAACGGGGCTGTAGGGCGGATCATTGATCCGCCGTTGTCTCCGTCGCCTGCGGCGCAAAACTCAACTCGATCAACGCCTCGTTCGACCACGAATCATCGCCGACCGGCGGCAGGAACGACCACTTCTGCACCTTCACCTCGCCCTCGCGTCCATTCTCGCGAATCACGGCCGACTGCAGCGGACGTGAAGCGCTGAACCAGAACTGCGCCTTCTTCTGGCCGCACCAGTTCCCGCTGAACATCACGGTGCTGATCGCAGCGCGCAGCATGAAGCCCATCTCGCGCTTGCCGATTGCGGTCAGCACCTGGCATTCCAGCCGCACATCACCGAGACGGCGCACATTGTCCGGCAAGCCGGGCGTGCGCACCTGCGGCATGCCGTCCACCAGCCCCTTGCGCCGGTTGAGGATCATATCCGCGTTCTCGTCCAGCGCCGACTGCAAACGCGGCACGGTAAACGTATCATCCGCCGCCACCGGCAGCACCACTGGCTCGCCATTGCCCACGATCCGCACCGACAGCGGCTCGCCCTTTTCCAGCGGCGGCTGTCCGCGCTTGGGACGCAGGCGGAAGCGCAGTTCGGGAGCGTTGGGCGCGAGGGCATGATGCTCCACGAACGCGTCCAGTCCCGCCACGATATTGCGGTAGGAGCGCAATTCGGGATTGCGGACGCCACTGACTTCCACGGCAGGCGGATCGTCCTGCGCCTGCGCCTGCGCCAGCGTCACGCCCGGCGTCGCAAGCAGCAAAGCGATGAGGTGGTGTTGATATTTTCGCATCGCCGCAGTGTAACAGAATGAGCATCCTTGCAACAATCCGCGCTGCCGCCTATATTGGTATAAACAGTTTATACCGGAGGTGGCGTCATGCGCCTTGTGCCCGTAATCCTGATACTGGTCGCCGCGCAGGCTTGCGCGCAGGAGGGCGCGCCGGTACCGGACTCCGGCCGCTGGCAGGAACTGCGCTTCAGCGCCGCCGAAGTGGCCGCGCGCGGCGAAGACAGTTATATCGCGCAAGTGGTCGACCTGGCCGCCGCGGGCAAGCTCGATCGCGACCGCGCCTTGCTGGGGCGTCTGCGGTCCATCAGCGAGGGCCTGGTGCGCGTCGCCATAGCTCTCAAGGCGGAAGCGGTGGACTGGCAGTGGGACCTGCACCTCAGCAGCGACCCGTCCATCGACGCCACCTGTCTCGCGGGAGGCAAGCTATTGGTGGGCATCCCCTTCCTCAAGCGCCTGCATTTGGACGACGGCGAACTGGCCACACTGCTGGCGCACGAAATCGCCCATGCCATCGCCGAACACCAGCGCGAGTATTTTTCCGAAGCGCTGCTGGCCACGCGCCGCCCCGAATTGCCGCTGGACGTGCTGCAGGAACGCCTGGACTCGGACCTGCCGCTGCAAATGCGTCTCGCGCGCCTGTCGGCCATCCAGGAGCGCGAAGCCGACCAATTGGGCATGGTCATCGCCCATCGCGCCGGCTGGCCGCCTTCGGCCATGCTGCGCTTTTACCGCAAGCTTGCGGCCGACAGCGTCAGCGCGCCGCTGATCGCATCGCACCCCGATGCCGAGGCGCGCATCAGCATGGCCAAGGGCATGCTGCGCCTGTTCGGCAACTAGTTTCTATCGCGCGGGAGCAGCGCGCTTACCACGTCGGCCATGGCCTTGTAGCCTGCGTCGCTGGGGTGCAGGTGATCGCCGCAGTCGTAGCGCGGCAGCAGGCGCGCGGGGTGCACCGGATCGCGCAGCGCGGCGTCGAAGTCGGCGACGGCGTCGAAGGCGCTGCTGTTGCGTATCCATTCGTTCACCTGTCGGCGCACGGCGTCCTTGGCTGGCGTGTAGTGGCCTTCGAAGGGCGTGCCGTGCAGCGAGCCTTCATACGGCAGCAACGTGCCGCCGATCACGCGCAGGCCCTTCGCGTGGGCGCGGGCGATGAGCTGGCGGTAGACTGCGATCAGTTGTTCGGCGGTGGCCGGCGCTTCCTGCGGCGCGAAGGCGCTGCCGGGCCAGCCGATGTCGTTGATGCCCATCAGGACCACCACGGCGCTTACACCCGGTTGATCGAGCACGTCGTGCTGGAATCGGTCGAGTGCTTTCACGCCCATGCGGTCGGACAGCAGGCGCGCGCCGGAGATACCGGCGTTCGCGACGCCCACGCCTTGCGGCGCCAGCTTTTCCGCCAGGTAGTCGGGCCAGCGGCGGTTGCGGTCCGGCGTGGACCCGTTGCCGTCGGTGATGGAGTCGCCGAACGCCACGATCGTGCCGCCTTGGCCTTGGCCTCCTTGGCCTTCGCCTTCGTCTTCGCCTTCGCCTTTGCCTTTGCCTTTGCCTTTCCCGCCCGCGACGTGGACGGCGCTGAGGAAGGCGCGGCCTTGCAGCATGGACGCGCCCTCCAGCCTTTCCTCAGCCGTCGCATTGCCAGGGGCGATAAAGCCCGTCTGCTGCGCGCCCCAATGAAAAGTCGTCAGAGACGCGCGCTGCGGCAGCCAGGCCGATATGCCCAGCCGCTGCAACGGCGGCAGAACGAAATCAACCGCGTCACTGACCGCAGTCGCCCCCGGCGCGATCACGATCCGCCGCCTGCCGCCGAACGTCAGCACCCGTCCGCTCCTCGCCACAATCGCCCCCGTCGCCCCGCCGCCCGCCGCGCCCCCGCCCGTAGCGCTTCCGACGATGGCCGACGTCGCGTCCCCGCCCGTAGCGCTTCCGCCGATGGCCGACGTCCCGCCTCCGTCCGCTGTGGCTCTGCCGCCGATCGCCGGCGTCGCGCTGTCGCCGCTGGACGCGGCTAGTGCGATGCGCGCCTCGCCGATGGTCAGCGGTGCGCTGCCGTAGCGGTTGGAGAACGACACGCGCAGTCGCGTCCCGCCCACGCTGGTGCGCACGACTTCGCGTACGGTCTGGCTTTCCAGCGCGGCCGGTACATTGGTCGGCAGCGCAAACTCGGCACCCCAGGTCGGTTGTGGCGCGGCGTACCACGTGGTTTGCCAAGTGTCCGCGACGGCCGGCGCCGCGATGACGGTCGCAGCGGCGGCGGCAACGGCCGCGGTGGCGATGAAATGTTTCATGATGGTCTCCCGAAAAAGAAAACCCCATGCTCGCCCATTCGATTTATGATGAGTAGACGGCAATACCGACTACGCATCATTCCAAAAAAGAATGGACACCATCCGATCCCTCCGCTACTTCGTGCGCGCCATCGAATTGGGCAGCCTGTCCGCGGTGGCGCGCGAGCAGGGCACCACGCAGCCGACCGTCAGCAAGATCGTGGCCGCGCTGGAAGAAGACCTGGGCGTGCGGTTGCTGGAGCGCAGCACCGCCAGCCTGGCGCCGACAGTGCAGGGACGGAGATTCTACGAGCGTGCCAAAGGGGTGCTGCAGGAATATGAGGAAGCCGTGGCCGACGTGCGCGGCGACTCAGCCAGCGCCACAGGCCTGCTGCGCGTGAACGTGCCCGTCGCGCTGGGCCAGTTCCGGCTCAACGCCATCGTTCAGGAATTCCTGCAGCAGTATCCGCACATGGAAATCGAGCTGGTATTGAACGACCGTATGGCCGACCTGGTGGAAGAGGGCGTGGACGTGGCCCTGCGACTGGGCAGCGAGTTGCCGCCCAACGCCATCGCGCGGCGCGTGGCCGTTTCGCCGCGCTACTTGGTGGCGGCGCCGTCCTACCTGCATGCCCACGGCACGCCGAAGCAGCCGGAAGAACTCGCGCAGCACGACTACATCCGCTTCGCCTGGCTGAGCACCGGCGACGACGTCACCCTGCATAACCGCGAGCGCGCGGTCACGGTGCGCACGCACGGCCGCTTCCGCGTCAACAACGCGCTGGCGATCCGCGAGACGCTGGCGGCCGGCGCAGGCATCGGCCTGTGCCCGGCGTGGCTGGTGGACGATCTGCTGAAGGCGCGCAAGCTGCGCCACGTGCTGCGCCCATGGCAGGGCGAAGCGCAGGAAGTACACTTGCTGTATCCGACGCGCCGCTACCAGCCGTTGCGCGCCCGCCTGTTCATGGACTTCGTCCAGCAGCGCCTGGCCGCGCTGCCGGGTTTTGATCAGCCGGAAATTTAACCGCGCTTGCGGTCGTGGCGCCACAGCACGTCGCTGCCGCCGGCAAAGCGGTTCAGCACACGCGCCAGCACGAACATCAGGTCGGACAGGCGGTTCACATACTGGCGCGGATGCTCGTGGATGGTCTCGGCCTTGCCCAGCGTGACGATGGCGCGTTCGGCGCGGCGGCACACGGTGCGGCAAACGTGGGCAATCGAAGCCGCGCGCGAGCCTGCCGGCAGGATGAATTCCGTCAGCGCCGGCAGCGTGGCGTTGTACTTCTCCAGCATCGCGTCCAGGCGCTCCACGTGTTCGTCCTTGATCATCTGGTAGCCGGGGATGCACAGCTCCCCGCCCAGGTCGAACAGGTCGTGCTGGATCATCACCAGTTCTTCGCGCATCTCGTCCGGCATGTCTTCGCACAGCAGCAGGCCGATTTGCGAATTCAGCTCATCCACGTCGCCCATGGCGTGCACGCGCACGCTGTCCTTGTCCACGCGGCTGCCGTCGCCCAGGCCGGTGGTGCCCTTGTCGCCGGTGCGGGTGGCGATTTTCGAAAGTCGATTACCCATGGTAAAAATCCTCTGATCAGATGACAGCGAGGATACGACAAATTACCAGTGGTTGGGCGGGGATTTCGCCGGTGCGGCATGGTTTGGTCATACAATCTGCTCTGAACAAGGCTCCAGATCAAGAATTCCCATGACATCAGCTTCCATCGAGCCTGCTTTCAGCGCTGAACGCCAGCGCTCCGTGGCCGCCGCCCTGAACGCGGCGCTGCCCGCCGGCTGCGTGCTGTCCGCGCTGGAGGACACCCGGCCTTACGAATGCGATGGCCTGTCCGCTTACCGCCAGCCGCCGATGGTGGTCGTGCTGCCGCAGGACGAAGCCCAGGTCCTGGCCGTCCTCAAAGTCTGCCGCGACATGCAGGTGCCCATCGTGCCGCGCGGCGCGGGCACCGGCCTTTCCGGCGGCGCCATGCCCATCGCCGACGGCGTGGTGCTGTCCACCGCGCGCATGAACCGCATCGTGCGGCTGGACGCGGCCTCGCGCACAGCCGTCGTGCAGCCGGGCGTGCGCAATCTGGCCATTTCCGAGGCCGCCGCTGCAGACGGCCTGTATTACGCGCCGGACCCCTCGTCGCAGATCGCCTGCACCATCGGCGGCAATGTCGCGGAAAACTCGGGCGGCGTTCACTGCCTGAAGTACGGACTGACCGTGCACAATGTGCTGCGCGTGCGCATGGCGACGATCGAGGGCGATATCGTGGAACTGGGCAGCGAGGCGCTGGACGCGCCGGGCCTGGATCTGCTGGCGGCCTTTATCGGCTCCGAGGGCATGCTGGGCATCGTCACCGAAGTCACGGTGAAGCTGGTGCCCAAGCCTGCCGTGGCGCGCGTAATCATGGCGTCCTTCGATGACGTGGTCACGGGCGGCAATGCGGTGGCGGCGGTGATCGCGGCCGGCATCATCCCGGCCGGGCTGGAGATGATGGACCAGACTTCCTCGCGCATGGTCGAGCCATTCGTGAAGGCGGGCTACGACACGGACGCCGCGGCCATCCTGCTGTGCGAGGCGGACGGCACGCCTGAAGAAGTGGAGGAGGAGATTGCGCGCATGTCCGCGGTGCTGGCGGATGCCGGCGCAGGCAAGATCCAGGTGTCCACGTCCGAGGCGGAGCGCCTGAAATTCTGGTCCGGCCGCAAGAACGCCTTCCCGGCTGCGGGCCGCATCTCGCCCGACTACTACTGCATGGACGGCACCATTCCGCGCAAGCACCTGGCGCGCGTGCTGATCGGCATTGCGGAGATGGAGCGCAAGTACGGCCTGCGCTGCGCCAATGTGTTCCACGCGGGCGACGGCAACCTGCATCCGCTGATCCTCTTCGATGCCAACCAGCCGGACGAGCTGCAGCGCGCGGAAGCCTTCGGCGCCGAGATCCTGTCGCTGTGCGTGGAAGTGGGCGGCACGATCACGGGCGAGCATGGCGTGGGCATCGAGAAGATCGATTCGATGTGCGTGCAGTTTGCACCGTCCGAGCTGGAAGCTTTCTTCAGCGTGAAGCGGGCCTTCGATCCGCCCGGACTGCTGAATCCCAACAAGGCGATTCCCACGCTGAACCGCTGCGCGGAATTCGGCAAGATGCACGTGAGCGCCGGCCGCCTGCCGCATGCGGGTTTGCCGCGATTCTGATGGATATCTGATGCAAGAGATTGTTGAACAATTCCGCGAGCAGGTGAGGGCGGCGTCCGCGACTGGCGCTCCCCTGCGCATTCGCGGCGGCGGCACCAAGGACTGGTATGGCCAGGCGCTGGTGGGGTCCGTGCTCGATACGCGTGCGTACGCGGGCGTGGTCGATTATGAGCCGACGGAGCTGGTGATTACGGTGCGCTGCGGGACTTTGCTGTCCGAAGTCGAGGCGCTGCTGACGCAGCACCGGCAGATGCTGGCGTTCGAGCCGCCGCGCTTTGGGTCTGCTTCCACCATCGGCGGCGTGGTCGCTTGCGGCCTGTCCGGGCCGCGCCGCGCCAGCGCCGGGGCTGTGCGCGATTTCGTGCTGGGCGCGCAGTTGATGGACGGCCGGGGCGAGCTGCTGAATTTTGGCGGGCAGGTGATGAAGAACGTGGCCGGCTATGACGTTTCGCGCCTGTTGTGCGGGTCGCTCGGCACGTTGGGGCTGATCACCGAGGTGTCGCTCAAGGTGCTGCCGATGCCGTTCCGCGAGGAGACGATCCGCTTCGAGATGGACGAGATTACGGCTTTGTCGCGCATGAATGCGTGGGCGGGGCAGCCGCTGCCTGTTTCGGCTACTTGCTGGCGGGATGGGGTGCTGTCCGTGCGCCTGTCCGGCGCGGATGCTGCGGTTCGCGCGGCCTTGCTGAAGCTGGGCGGCGAGCAGGTGGCCGATGGCGCGGGCTTCTGGGCGGCCTTGCGCGACCAGACGCATTCGTTCTTCAGCGGCCATGCGGCGCAGATCGTCGCCGCCGCTGGCGGTGGCGCACACGCCGTCGTAGGCGTGGGCGGTGCCGTGGACGCGGACGCGGGGGCGGGGGGCGCGTTGTGGCGGCTGTCGGTGCCGTCGACGGCGAGCGCGCTTATCCTGGGCGGCGAGCAGCTGATCGAGTGGGGCGGGGCGCAGCGCTGGCTGCGCACGCCGGCCGGCGCCGACGCCAGTGCGGACGCTGCAACGATCCGCCGCACCGTCGCCGCGGCCGGTGGGCACGCAACGCTGTACCGGCGCGCGGGCAGCGGAATACTGGACGCGGCGCCGGGCGCCCTCGCCGCAACCGCAGCGGACGATGCACGCGGAAGCGGCTACTCTGGCGGCGAACTTGGGCGCGGTGAGGGCGGCGTCGGCGCCAGGGCTGCCGCTGCTGGTGGCGGTGGCGCGGCTGGTGCTGGCGACGGCGGGCAGGGGCACGGGGCGGGCGATGGGGAGCCGGTGTTCCATCCGCTGGCGCCGGCGGTGGCGCGCATTCATGAGCGGCTGAAGGCGGGGTTCGATCCGTCCGGCGTTTTCAATCCTGGCCGCATGTACTGAAGGCTATGCAAACCAATCTGGCTGATTTCATCAAGAACACGCGCGAGGGCGACGAGGCGGAAGCGATCCTGCGCGCCTGCGTGCATTGCGGCTTCTGCACCGCCACCTGTCCGACCTACCAGTTGCTGGGCGACGAACTGGATGGCCCTCGCGGACGCATTTACCTGATCAAGCAAGTGCTGGAAGGCGCGCCGGTCACGCAGAAGACCCAGCTGCACCTGGACCGCTGCCTGACCTGCCGCAATTGCGAATCGACCTGCCCGTCCGGCGTGCAATACGGCCGCCTGGCGGACATCGGCCGCAAGATCGTCGAGGAGCGCGTGCAGCGCCCCCTGGTGGACCGCGTGAAGCGCTATGTGCTGAAGGAAGCGCTGCCGCGCAAATGGCTGTTCACGCCGGCCCTGCGCGCCGGGCAGGTGTTCAGGCCCCTGCTGTCCAAGGACTTGCAGGACAAGCTTCCGCCGATGCGCAGCGCCGGCGCCTGGCCCCGGCGCGAGCATGCGCGCAAGATGCTGGTGCTGGATGGCTGCGTGCAGCCGGCCATGGCGCCGAACATCAACGCGTCCACCGCGCGCGTGCTGGACGCGCTGGGCGTGCAGCTGATCGTGGCGCAGAAAGCCGGCTGCTGCGGCGCACTGCGCTTCCACATGAACGACCAGGACGGCGGCCTGGATGACATGCGCCGCAATATCGACGCATGGTGGCCCTACGTAAGCGGCGAAGGCGTAACGCCAGCGGTTGAAGCCATCGTGATGACGGCCTCCGGTTGCGGCGTCACCGTCAAGGAATACGGGCACCTGCTGGCGCATGATCCGGCCTATGCGGAAAAGGCGGCGCGCATCTCGGCCCTCACGCGCGACCTGAGTGAAGTCCTGCCGGAATTCACTGACGAAATCGCACGGCGGGCGGCGGCGCGGCGCGATGCGGCGCTGCAGCCGGTGGCATGGCACCCGCCGTGCACCCTGCAGCACGGCCAGAAAATTCGCGGCAAAGTGGAAGGGCTGCTGCGCGCGATCGGCGTGGACGTGAAACTGTGCGCCGATTCACATCTGTGCTGCGGCTCCGCCGGCACCTACTCGATGCTGCAGCCCGAACTCTCGCGCCAACTGCGCGACCGCAAGCTGGAAAACCTGCAGGCGACCGGCGCCAGCCGCATCGTATCGGCCAACATCGGCTGCCTGACGCATCTGCAATCGGGCACCGAAACGCCGGTCGAACACTGGATCGAGCTGGTCGAGCGCGCGCTCACGCCGTAGCGGCGGCATCCCGCCACGCGGCGGGCGCGGCGTAGGATGCTGCCCAGCCGGCAACGTCCTGCGGCGGCATCGGACGGGCGATGCCGTAGCCCTGGGCATGGCGGCAGCCCAGCTGCAGCAGCGCCACGCCATGCTCCACGGTTTCCACGCCCTCGGCGATGGCCGTGCGGCCGAACGCCTGCGCCAGCCCGATGACGGCGCACACGAGATGGCGGTCGTCGCCGTCGGTCAGCATATTGCGCACGAAACTCTGGTCTATCTTCAGCGTCTCGGCCGGCAAGCGCTTCAGGTAGGACATGGACGCGTAGCCCGTGCCGAAATCGTCCAGCGCAAAGCGGATGCCGAAAGCCTGGCAGTCGCGCATGATGGCGCGCACGTGCTCCACATCGTGCAGGGCCGAGGATTCCAGTACTTCGAGCTCCAGCTGTTGCGGCGGCGCGTGCGGGAATTCGGACAGGATGGCCTTCAGCCGCGCCGTGAAGTCCGGACGCTGGAAGTGGCGCGCCGCGATGTTCACACTGACCGTCCATGCGTGGCCTTCGGCGCACCAGGTGGACAGCTGGCGCAACGCCTCGCGCAGCACCCATTCGCCGATATCGGCAACCAGGTCCGTGTGTTCGATATAGGGCAGGAATTCGAGCGGCGGCACGATGCCGCGCTGCGGATGGCGCCAGCGCAGCAGCGCTTCCATGCCGGTGACGCGGCCCTCGCGCATGTCCACTTTCGGCTGGTAATGCAGGCACAGCTCGTTCTTCTGCAAGGCGGCGCGCACTTCGGCGCGGCGATTGTGGTGGGTGCGCACCTGCTCATCCTGGCCGGCATCGAAGAAATGCACCTTGCCCTGGCCTTGCAGCTTGGCCTGGTACAGCGCCTGGTCGGCGCGCCGCAGCAGGCCGTCCGCGCTGATGTCGCCGCCGGCAAAGAGCGCCACGCCGGCACAGGCGGACAATTCCACCGTCTGCTCGCCGCACTGGCAGGGCCGCTGCAGCGCCGCCAGCACGCCGCGCAGGGCTTCGTCCGCCGCCCGCTGGTCCGGCAGCTGCGGCAGCAGCATCACGAATTCATCGCCGCCCAGGCGCGCCACGTAGTGCTGCTGGCCGCTATAGTCGTGCAGCCGGCTGGCGGCCTGCTTCAGCACCTCGTCACCCAGCGCCTGGCCGCCCTGGGCATTGATGCGGCCGAAATCATCGAGGTCGAACAGGCACACGGCCAGCTGCATGCCGCTGCTGCGCGCCGCGGCGATTTCATGCTCGAAGCGGGCCGCCAGCGCCGTGCGGTTGGGCAGGCCGGTCAGCACATCGTGCTGGCTTTGCCACGAGATGCGCTGCATCAGGTGCAGGTTTTCGCTCACATCGCGGAACACCAGCACGGCGCCGCGCACCTCGCCTTCCTCGCGGATCGGCGCCGCCGTGTATTCAACGTCGCGCAAATCGCCGTCGCGCCGGCGCAGCGTCTGGCCGCCCATCTTGCGCACGTGGCCGCCGTGGCAAGCTGCCTTCACCGCCCGCTGCAGCAGCTGCGGCCCAAAATTATTCGACATCTCGAACACCGCATGCAGCGGCTGGCCGCGCGCCTCGTCCTCGCTCAGGCCGGCCAGCCGTTCGGCGGCCGGGTTCATGGATTCAATGGCGCCGGAAGGCCCGGTGGTGGCGACGGCATCGCCAATCGATGCCAGCGTGACGGCGATGCGCTCCTTCTGGCCATGCAGGGTGGTAAGGAGCTGCTGCACGCGGGCCGCCATGCCGTTGAAGGTGCGCGCCATCGCCCGCGCCTCCATGCTGCCGCGCACCGGCAGGCGCACGTACAACTGGCCTTCCTGGAAGGCGCTGGTGGCTGCGCCCAGGCGGCGCAGCATACGGTGGTTGGCCCAGATCAGCAGGCCAAGCAGCAGGTAAATCAGGGCGACGTTCATGGCCGTCAGTGCGGCCTGCTGGCGCAGCGAGTGCCAAACGTGGCTAAGCGGCAGGTCGGGACGGAACCACAGCAGCAGGGTGCTGCCGCCGCCGGCGTCGTGGCGCAGGGCGAAGGGTTCGATGCCGGCCAGGCGGCGCAGCCATGCGGGGTAATCCTGGGAGGGCGCCGCATTCGATGCCTGGGCCAGCACATGGCCGGCGGCGTCCGTCCACTGCGCGTATTCCAGGTCTTCGTTCATGTGCAGGGACTGCGCCAGCAGGCGTTCGGCGGCGCCGCGGTCGCTGCGGGCGGCAATCGGTTCGATCAGCACGGCCAGCGCGGCCGCCGTCTGCCGCGCATCCTGCTCGAAGCTGGCGCGCGCATTGTCCGACTCGGCGCCCAGCATCAGCGAATAGCGCACGCATACCACCACTGCGATCAGCAGGAAGATCGGTATGAAGAGGCGCGAATAAGTACCCATTCGCAGCCAGTTGGTGAGCAATCGTCGGAGCACAAGAATTTAGGTAAGTGGCAATTCTTGTTGACGATAACACAAGTCAGCGTTCCGCCCAACGTTCCATGATTTCCTTGATGGCGGGAAGCCGTTCCAGGAACAGGTCCACCAGCTCCGGCTGGAAGTGCAGGCCGCGCTGTGCGCGCAGCCAGTCGCAGGCTTCCTCCAGCGGCCAGGCCGGCTTGTAGGGGCGCACGGAGGTCAGGGCGTCGAACACGTCGGCCACGGCGACGATGCGGCCGGCCAGCGGAATTTCCTTGCCTTTCAGGCCGCGCGGATAGCCGCTGCCGTCCCATTTCTCGTGATGGCACAGCGCCACCTCGCACGCCACCTTGAGCATGCCGCTTTCGTGTTCGCCGATGATGCTGGCGCCGATGGTGGGGTGGGTGCGCATCACGTCCCATTCCTCCGCTTCCAGCCGTGCGGGCTTTTGCAGGATGCGGTCGGGGATGCCGATCTTGCCGATGTCGTGCATCGGTGCGGCCACGAACAGGTCGTCCGCGGCCTGTTCGTCCAGGCCATAGGCTTCGCCCAGCAGACGGGCGTAATGGCTCATGCGGATTACGTGCAGGCCGGTTTCATTGTCCTTGTACTCGGCCGCCAGGCCCAGGCGCTGCACGATCTGCAGCCGCGTGGCGCGCAACTCCTCCATGCGCACCAGCGACAGGTGCAGCTTCAGGCGCGCCTTCACCACGGCCGGGTTCAGCGGCTTGGTGATGAAGTCGACGGCGCCTGCTTCGAAGGCATCGACTTCATCGACCGGGTCGGTGAGGGCGGTGACGAAGATGATGGGAATGGCGGCCGTTTCCGGATCGGCTTTCAGCTGCTGGCAGACTTCATAGCCCGTCATGTCCGGCATCATCACGTCCAGCAGGATCAGGTCCGGCTTTTCCTTGCGCGCCAGTTCCAGCGCGCGCGGGCCGTCCTTCGCGAACATCATGCGGTAGCGGTCCTGCAGGATCTGGCGCAGCAGGTGCAGGTTGGTGCTTTCGTCATCCACGGCCAGCACGCAGGGCTGGCGCGACGCCGGTGGACTCATGGCTGGCCTCCTTCACGTGGCAGGTAGTCGGCAAGCAGCGCTTCCAGCTGCGTCTTGGCGGCGGCAAAGTCGAAGTCGTCGATCGCGCGCTGCAGCTCGGCCAGGTGGGCCGGCGGCGCACTGTCGCGCAGGGCTTCGGTCAGCCCGGTCATCGCATCCTGGTCGAAACTGCCGCCGTCGAGGGAGCGCATCAGCTTTACACCAAGGGCGCGCAGCATCGCCGCATCGGGCAGCACGGCGGTACGGCCGGCGGCTGCCGGGCCGGGGACGGGAGCGCCGGGGCGATGGCGATCCGCTACGGCAGCGGCATTCTGCGCCGCGGACAGCGCATCGGCCATGCACTGGGCCGCGCGTTCGAGCAGGCCGGGCAGGGCGGCGCTGTCCACAGTGCGCAGCGCGTTCTCCAGGCGGCCCAGCGCTTCGGCCAGCTGTTCCAGGCCCAGGTTGGCCGCCGCTCCGCGGATCTGGTGGGCGCGCTGGCGGCCTGCCGCGTGGCGCCCCGAAGTGGCGGCAGCGGCCAGGTCGGCGGCGGCATCGGCATTGTCGGCGGCAAAGTTGCGCAGGGCGCGCAGATAGGCCTGCTCCTGGCCGGCCCACAGGTGCAGGCCTTGCACGGCATTCAGCACCTGGGCCTGGGACTCGGGCCCGCCCCTTTCCGGACGGACCGGGCGCACAAGACGCAGTGCACTGGCGGGGACGGCGGCGCGGGCGATGTCGCGCAGGCGGGGCGCCAGCACGCGCGAGATTTCCTGCGTCAGCGCCACTTCGTCCACCGGCTTGCTGGTGAAGCCGTCCATGCCGGCGGCGGCCGTTGCCTCGCGGTCGCGTTCCAGCACGCTGGCCGTCATTGCGATCACGGGCGTGCGGCGCCGGCCCGAGCGCTGTTCGGCCTCGCGCAGCTGGCGCGTGGCTTCCAGTCCGTCCATGCCGGGCATTTGGACATCCATCAGTACCAGGTCGAATTGCGCTTCGGAGGCCAGGTGTAGCGCGATGCCGCCGTCGCTGGCGCCGGTCACATTGTGGCCAAGGCGCGACAGCAGCAGCATCAATACTTCCAGGTTTTGCGGCACGTCGTCGGCGGCCAGTATGCGCAGTGGCGGCAGCGTCACCGGCACGCCGGGCCGGCGCGGCGCCTCGCTGCGCGCCGCCAGCAAGGGTAGCTGCACGTGGAAGGTGCTGCCTGCACCCGGTACGCTTTCGGCCCAGATGCGGCCGCCCATCAGTTCCGTCAACTGCTTGCTAATGGTGGTGCCCAGGCCCGTGCCGCCATAGCGCCGGCTCATCGAGGCATCGGCCTGGGTGAAAGGTTCGAAGATGGCATCGATGCGGTCGGCGGCAATGCCGATGCCGGTATCGCTGACGGCGAAGTGCACCAGGTCGCGCTCATCCTGGCGTTCACGCGTCACGCGCAGCGACACGCTGCCCTTGGCCGTGAACTTGATCGCGTTGCCCAGCAGGTTGTTCAGCACCTGGCGCACGCGCAGCTCGTCGCCATGCATCATGGCCGGCAGCGTGGGATCGTAATGCACGGTCATGGCCAGCTGCTTGTCCGCCGCGTTGCTGCCAATGGTGGACGACAGTTCATCGACCAGCGTCAGCAGGCTGTAGTCGTGCAGTTCCAGTTCCACGGCGCCCTTGTCCAGCTTGGCCGTGTCCAGCACTTCGTTCAACAGGCGCAGCAGCGCGCGGCCGGCATTGCGCACGGTATCGAGGTGGCGGCGCTGGGCCGCGGTCAGGTCGCCCTGCAGCAGCACGTCGGTGAAGCCGAGGATGGAATTCATCGGCGTGCGGATTTCGTGGCTCATATTGGCCAGGAAGGCGGAGCGCGCGGCCGCCGCCTGTTCGGCCTTTTCCTTGGCCTGGCGCAGGTCTTCCTCCATGCGGCGGCGGCCGCTGATGTCGAGGATCACGCCGTCCAGGCAGGCGACCTTGCCCCGTTCGTCGAGCACCACGCTGCCGTGCTCCCACATCCAGCGCGTGCTGCCGTCGCGGTGCTCCAGCCGGTATTCCAGCGTGAACGACGCCTTCTGTTCGATGGCGCGGCGCAGGCCTTCGGCCACCTGGCCGTGGTCGTCCGGATGTATCAGGTCGCTGTAGCAGCGCAGGGGCGGGTCGCCCGTGAAGTCGGCAGGGGGAAAGCCGGTCAGCGGTTCGATTGCGTCGCTCACGTACACCATCGGCCAGCCGGGCCGCATCAGGGAGCGGTAGGAAATGCCGGGGATATTGCTGATCAGGGAACGGAACTGCTGTTCGCTCTCGCGCAGCTGCTGTTCCATTTTCTTCTGCTGCGAGATATCGGTGACGAAGCAGACGTATAGCCGCTGGTCGGCCAGCAGGGCGTTACCGTAGGCAGTGCGGATCGGCACATGGCCGCCATCCTTGCGCAAGCCCAGCGCCGAAGCGCTGCTGAACATCAGCGGTGCGTCCGGCTGCTGGGGATTGGCGACCAGCAGGCGCACATTGCGGCCGATGACTTCCTCGCGCTTCCAGCCGAAGATGCGTTCGCCCGCCGCATTGAAGTCGAGGATCGTGCCATCCTCCTGCATCGTGATGACGCCATCGACCGCCGTCTCCAGCAGGGCGCGCAGCCACGATTCGCTCTTGCTCAGTTCACGGAACAGGGCGCGGTAGCGCAGCAGCCAGTTAAAGGACAGCACCAGCGCCGCAAACAGGGCCGTGGTGAGCGTGATGGCCAGCGCCAGGAAGTTGGCGTTGGCAATGCCGCTGGCCGGATCGTTGGGTACGCGGCCCACGAAGCGCGCCGCCGCCATGCCCGTGTAATGCATGCCGGCGATGGCGCAGCCCATGATCAGGCCCGCAATCGCCGTCAGCGTGCGTTCGTTCAGGCGCGAGCCCAGGCCGCGCAGGCCATAGCGCACCCACAGCGACAGCGAAGCCAGGGCCACCGCCACGATGATGGACAGGCCGAAGATCCACGGGTCGTAGCGCAAGGCCAGCGCGCTGCGCATGGCCGCCATGCCGCTGTAGTGCATGGCGCCGATGCCCGCGCCCACCAGCACGCCGCCGACCAGCAGCGGGCGCCAGCCCATGTGCTGCCTGCCCAGCAGCGACAGCGCCACCCAGGACGCGGCCATGCTGGGCGCCATCGACAGCAGCGTAATCAGCGGATCGTAGGAGACCGGCGTGCACAGGTTGAAGGCCAGCATGCCGATGAAGTGCATGGCCCACACGCCGCTGCCCAGCGCCAGGCTGCCCGTCAGCAGGGAAGCGTTACGCAGGCTGGCGCTGACGGCGCGCGCGCTCTGGCCCGCCATCTGCAATCCCATCCAGGACGAAAAACTGGCGACGACGAGTGACAGCGCTACCAGCCAGGGCTCATAAATGCCGTAAGTAAGCAGGGCCGGATCGGCCGGCGGGGAGAAGAGCTGGGACAGGGGTGTCATATCCATCAATGCCTGTGCCGTCCTGCGGGGGAATGCCGCCCCGTTCCGGCTGCCCGTAGCGGGCATTGTTATTATTCAGCGAGCAGCTTTTCAATGTCGGACGCCAGCTCCTCCGGCTTGGTGGTCGGAGCATAGCGCTCATGGACGCTGCCATCCTTGCGGATCAGGAACTTGGTGAAGTTCCACTTGATGCCCTGGGTGCCCAGCAGGCCGGGCGCGGCCTGCTTCAGGTATTTATACAATGGATGGGCATTGTCGCCATTGACATCGATCTTGGAAAACATCGGAAAGCTGACGCCGTAGTTGCGTTCGCAAAAACCGCTGATGTCCGACGCATTGCCCGGCTCCTGCTGGCCGAACTGGTTGCAGGGGAAGCCCAGCACCTCGAAGCCGCGCGCGCCGAACTGCCGCTGCAGCTCCTCCAGGCCCTTGTACTGCGGGGTGAAGCCGCACTGGCTGGCCGTGTTCACGATCAGCAGCACCTTGCCCTGGAATTTCGCCAGGTCGACCGGATTGCCGGCCAGGCTCTCCGCCTGGAAGTCGTAGATGCCCGTCATCAGATAATCCCCAAATGTTCAGTGCCGGCGGTCAGGTCGCGCGTCTTGGCAGCCTTGCCTTCGAGTTTGATGGCCAGGCGCAGGTCGTTCACGGAGTCCGCATTGCGCAGCGCATCTTCGTAGCTGATCTTGTCCGCTTCGAACAGGTCGAACAGCGACTGGTCGAAGGTCTGCATGCCCAGTTCGCGTGACTTCTTCATCAGTTCCTTGATCTCGTGCACCTGGCCCTTGAAGATCAGGTCCGAAATCAGTGGAGAGTTCAGCATGATCTCGATTGCCACGGCGCGGCCCTTGGCATCCTTGAGCGGGATCAGGCGCTGCGAAATCATGCCCTTCAGGTTCAGCGACAGGTCCATCAGCAGTTGCTGTCGGCGCTCTTCCGGGAAGAAGTTGATGATGCGGTCCAGCGCCTGGTTGGCCGAGTTGGCGTGCAGCGTGGCCAGGCACAGGTGGCCCGTTTCGGCGAAGGCGATCGCGTGGTCCATGGTCTGGCGGTCGCGGATCTCGCCGATCTGGATCACGTCCGGCGCCTGGCGCAGCGTGTTTTTCAGCGCCACTTCCCAGTCGTCCGTATCGACGCCCACTTCGCGCTGGGTGACGATGCAGTTCCTGTGCGGGTGGACGAATTCCACCGGGTCTTCGATCGTGATGATGTGGCCGTGACTGTTCTCGTTGCGGTAGCCCACCATCGCCGCCAGCGTGGTCGACTTACCGGAGCCGGTGGCGCCCACCATGATCACCAGGCCGCGCTTGGACATCACCACATCCTTCAGCACTTCCGGCAGGCCCAGGTCTTCCAGCTTCGGAATCGCCGAGTTAATGGTACGCAGCACCATGCCCACGGCGCTCATCTGCACGAAGGCCGAGACGCGGAAGCGTCCCAGGTCGCCCGGGCTGATCGCGAAGTTCGCTTCCTTGGTCTGCTCGAACATCGCGGTCTGCTTGTCGTTCATGATCGAACGTGCCAGGTCGGCCGTGTGGGCGGCGGTCAGCGGCTGGGCCGACACGGGCGTCATCTTGCCGTCGATCTTGATGGCGGGCGGGAAGCCGGCGGTGATGAAAAGGTCCGAGCCCTTTTTGCTGACCATCAGGCGCAGCAGGTCGAACATGAATTTTGAAGCCTGGTCGCGTTCCATGGAAATCAGCCTGGGAAGTTTTCGGGAATCTTGGCGGCCGAACGCGCAGCCGCGGAGGAGATCACGTTGCGGCGCACGAGATCGGTCAGGTTCTGGTCCAGCGTCTGCATGCCGACATTGCTGCCGGTCTGGATCGACGAATACATCTGCGCGATCTTCGCTTCGCGGATCAGGTTACGGATGGCGGGCGTGCCGACCATGATTTCGTGGGCAGCCACGCGGCCGGAGCCGTCCTTGGTTTTCAGCAGCGTTTGCGAGATCACGGCCTGCAGCGATTCGGACAGCATCGCGCGCACCATCTCCTTTTCTTCAGCAGGGAAGACATCGATGATACGGTCGATGGTCTTGGCAGCGGACGAAGTGTGCAGGGTGCCGAACACCAGGTGGCCCGTTTCGGCGGCGGATAGCGCCAGGCGGATGGTTTCCAGGTCGCGCAATTCGCCGACCAGGATCGCGTCCGGGTCTTCACGCAGCGCGGAGCGCAGCGCATTGTTGAAGGACAGCGTGTGCGGGCCCACTTCGCGCTGGTTGATCAGGCACTTCTTCGATTCGTGCACGAACTCGATCGGGTCCTCAATGGTCAGGATGTGGCCGTATTCGTTTTCGTTCAAATGATTGATCATCGCCGCCAGCGTGGTCGATTTGCCCGAGCCGGTAGGGCCGGTCACCAGCACCAGGCCGCGCGGCCTCAGTGCAAACTCGGCGAAGATCTTCGGCGCATTCAATTCTTCCAGCGACAGGATCTTCGATGGAATGGTACGCAGCACGGCCGATGCGCCGCGCTCCTGGTTGTAGGCGTTGACGCGGAAGCGCGCCAGGCCGGGAATGGCAAACGAAAAGTCGCACTCCAGCATCTCTTCATACGCCTTGCGCTGGCCGTCGTTCATGATGTCATAGATCATGCCGTGCACGTCCTTGTGTTCGAGCGGGGGCAGATTGATGCGGCGGACATCGCCGTGAACGCGGATCATCGGCGGCAGGCCGGCGGAGAGGTGCAAGTCGGAAGCTTTGTTCTTGACGGAGAATGCGAGAAGTTCGGAAATGTCCATTTATAATCCCTGAGCCCTAGGAAAACCCAACTGATTATGTCCACAATCGCCCAGAACTTGCAAGTTGTCGCTAATACAATCGCGGAGGCCGCCAATCAGGCAGGAAGGCCCGTGGATACTGTGCATTTGCTGGCTGTATCGAAAACTTTCGGACCCGAAGCCGTGATCGAAGCTGTGCTTGCGGGACAACGCGCGTTCGGCGAAAACTATGTGCAGGAGGGCGTCGACAAGATCCAGGCCGTGGCGCAGGCGCGCGGCTGCACACCGCTCGAGTGGCATTTCATCGGTCCCATTCAGAGCAATAAGACAAGACTTATCGCTGAAAACTTCGACTGGGTGCACACGATCGAACGCGAGAAGATCGCGGCGCGGCTCAATGAACAGCGTCCGGCGCAGCTGCATCCGATGCAGGTCTGCCTGCAGGTGAATACCAGCGGTGAAGCCAGCAAGAGCGGCGTCACGCCGGACGAGGTGGCGTCGCTGGCGCGCGCGGTGGCCGGCATGCCGCGCCTGAAGCTGCGCGGGCTGATGTCCATCCCCGAACCGGAAGAGGATTTCGACAAGCAGCGCGCGGCCTTCCGCGTGCTGCGTGAGCTGTACGACACGCTGCGCGCGGACGGCCTGGAACTCGACACGCTGTCGATGGGCATGTCGGCCGACATGCGGGCAGCGATCATGGAAGGCGCGACCATTGTTCGCGTTGGCAGCGCCATCTTCGGCGCGCGGCAAACCAAGCAAGGATAAGAAAATGAAGATCGCATTCATCGGCGGCGGCAATATGGCCGCGGCACTGATCGCCGGCCTGGCCGGCAAGCTCGTTCCCGGCGCGAACATCCACGTGGTGGACCCGAACGCGGCCGCGCTGGAAAAGCTGTCGCGCGAACACGGCGTGACCGTGGCCGGCGTCACCGGCGCTGAAGTGGCGCAAGCCGAAGTGATCGTGCTGGCCGTCAAGCCGCAATCGATGCGCGAAGTGCTGCACCAACTGCTGCCGCAATTGCAGGCCGCGCAGCAGGCGGGCCGTACGCCGCTCGTGCTGTCGATCGCGGCGGGCATCCGCGCCGCGGATCTGTCGCGCTGGCTGGGCGGCTATGGCGCCATCGTGCGCACGATGCCGAATACGCCGGCGCTGATCGGCATGGGCGTGACGGGCATGGTGGCCTCCGCCGGCGTGAGCGCGCAGCAGCGCGACGCAGCGGACCAGATCATGAAAGCGGTGGGCGGCACCGTGTGGCTGGACAACGAATCCCTGATCGATCCGGTGACGGCGGTATCGGGCAGCGGCCCGGCCTATGTGTTTTACTTCATCGAAGCGATGCAGCAGGCCGCGCTGGAAATGGGCCTGACGGCGGAGCAGGGCACGCAGCTGGCGATTGCCACCTTCACCGGCGCGGCGCAACTGGCGGCGCAATCGACGGAGCCAGTCTCGGTGCTGCGCGAACGCGTCACCTCCAAGGGCGGCACCACGTATGCGGCGCTGACCAGCATGGAAGCAAGCGGCGTGAAAGGGGCAATCGTCAAGGCGCTGCACGCCGCAGCTGCCCGCGGCAAGGAACTGGGCGAGCAGCTGGGCGCAGCCGACTAAGCAGCCGATTAAGCAGCTGATTAATTGTTGCGGGTGATGAGCACACCCAGGGCGATGCCGACCGCCGCACCGAGGGCGACGGATTTCCATGGGTTGTCGTGCACGTAGACATTGGTCGCTTCGGCGGCCATCTTGCCGCGCGCCACCATGCTGTCTTCCAGGCGGTACAGGTCGCGCTTTGCGGTGCGCAGCGTGTCCTCGAACTTGGCCTTGACCATGGTCAGGTCATCGCTGCCGGCCGATGCGGCGCCGCGCAGCCATTGTTCGGCATCCTGGATGGCGTGTTTCAGGTCCTGCATCAGGCGCTCGCGCGCTTCCGCGTTCTCAGTGCTGTAGCTGTGGGTGCTGCCATTGGCGACGCCGCCGCCATTGGGCTTCGGGGTAGTGTGGGAAGTCTGGTCCATGATCGCCTCTTCTGTGGTTGAACAGTGTCATCAACGCAGCGTGTAATCCAGCGCAATGCCGGCAAACACCGCTGCGCCCAGGTAGTTATTGTGGCGGAACGCGGTAAAGCAAGGCGCACGCTCGCGTCCGCGGATCAGAAAATAATGATACACCGCGCAGCCGGCCGCGACCGCGACGCCGGCGTAATAAGGCAGGCCCAGGCCGAAATGTTGTCCGGCTGCGATCCAGATGATGAATTGCGCCGCGTAGCAAAGCATGATGGCCGCCACGTCGAAGCGGCCGAAGGTGATGGCGGAAGTCTTGATGCCGATCTTCAGGTCGTCGTCGCGGTCGACCATGGCGTAGGCCGTGTCGTAGGCGATGGCCCAGAACACATTGCCCAGCAGAAGAATCCATGCCCACAGCGGCACGGTGTTTTGAACGGCGGCAAAAGACATCGGAATCCCGAAGCCGAAGGCAATGCCGAGATAAGCCTGGGGAATGGCGAAAAAGCGCTTGAAATAGGGGTAGGTGCCGGCCAGCACCAGGGCCGCCACTGACAATTGTTTAACCAGTGTATTCAACGGCTGGATCAGCAGGAAGGCGATCAGGGACAGGCCGGCCGCAATCGCCAGCGCTTCCTTGCCGCTGATACGGCCGGAAGTGATGGGGCGCTCGGCCGTCCGCTTCACGTGGCGGTCGAAATCCTGGTCCGCGTAATCGTTGACGGCGCAGCCGGCCGAGCGCATTAGGAAAGTGCCGAGGGTAAAGATCAGCAGCAGTTTCAGGTCCGGCACGCCGCCGGAAGCCAGCCACAGGGCGCCAAGCGTCGGCCACAGCAGCAGCACGGTGCCGATGGGCTTGTCCAGGCGGACGAGGCGGAAATAAAGCTGGAGGCGGCTGAGGGGCTGGGCGGTGGCTTGCACGGGAATCTCGGCTGGATGACGACAGCCCCGTATTTTACCCGGCGTAGCCGTTGAGCGTGGTAACGCCCGGCAGCCGGCAGGCGGCCACGGCCTCGATGATGGCGTCGATGGCGGCCTTGCGGGTGAAGCTTTTGCGCCACACGATGACGACGCGGCGTGAAGGTTCCGGGTCTTCGAAGTAGCGGAAGGCCAGCATGCCGTCGCGGCCTTCCATGTCCGGCACGGATGCGCGCGGCAGCACGGTCAGGCCGATGCCGCTGGCCACCATGTGGCGGATCGTTTCCAGCGACGAGCCTTCGAAGGTACGCTGCATGCCGTTGCCCGGCGTGGCGAAGCGCGCCATCTCGGGGCAGACTTCCAGTACCTGGTCGCGGAAGCAATGTCCATTGCCCAGCAAAAGCATGGTTTCCTGTTTCAGGTCTTCCGACGGAATCCGGTCGCGCGCCGCCCACGCGTGGTTGCGTGGCATGGCGACCACAAACGGCTCGTCGTACAGGGGCTGGCTGGCCATGCCGTGTTCGGGCAGGGGCAGGGCCATGATGGCTGCGTCCAGTTCGCCCTGGCGCAGCATTTCCAGCAGCTTGACCGTGAAATTTTCCTGCAGGATCAGCGGCATCTGCGGCGTTTTCTCGATCATTGCCTTGACCAGCGGCGGCAGCAGGTAGGGGCCGATGGTGTAGATGACGCCGAGGCGCAGCGGGCCGGCCAGCGGGTCCTTGTTCTGCTTGGCCAGCTCCTTGATGGCGGCCGTCTGTTCCAGCACGCGCTCGGCCTGGGCCACGAACTGGGCGCCCAGCGGGGTCACGGAAATCACCGCGCCGCCGCGCTCAAACAAGACCACGCCGAGCTCGTCTTCGAGCTTCTTGATCGCGACAGACAAGGTCGGCTGGGCGACAAAACAGGCTTCGGCGGCATGGCCGAAGTGTTTCGCGCGCGCAACAGCGACTATGTATTTGAGTTCGGTCAGGGTCATAGACTTATTTGAACACACGAAATGCCCGTATGCAATGCTCCGTATGAGTGATAGGGTCTGGCTATAATGAGCCACAACCGTACTAGCGAGGTGCACGCATGTCATCCACACTTGGGCACGAAGAAGCCCAGTCCTATATCCACAAGCTGCTGAAGGCCATGCACCAGGTCGGCGGCTCCGATTTGTTCATTTCAGCCGATTTCCCGCCTAGTATCAAGTCGCAAGGCGCAATGCGGCCGCTCAGCCAGCAACGGTTGACGCCGGATGTCACGCGTGCGCTGGCCTACGCCATCATGAACGACAAGCAGCGGCGCGAGTTCGAGACCGAGCTGGAATGCAACTTCGCGATTTCCCTGCCGGACGTGT
>DASWYX010000045.1:0-2600 GCA_036404755.1 Pseudoduganella sp. | reverse complement strand
GAAGGCGCCGAACTGGCGGCGCGTCTGTAAGCCCCGGGGTCAGCCCCTGTGGGTCTGACCCTGACGGTCGGTTTTGCCGTATTGCGCGAGGATATGCCCGGACATGCCGTTGGCAAGCTCCTCCTCGCCCACGAACACCTTGCCCGCGCCTTCCTTGCGCAGCAGGTCCGCTTCGTCATCGTTATGCGTGCGCACCAGAATCGCAATATCCGGATTCAGCGCCCGCGCCACTTCGACCATGGCGCGCACGTGGAAGGTATCCGGCGTCGCTATCACCAGCATGCGCGCACGCGCGATGTGAGCCTGTATCAGCACCGCCGCTTCGCCCGCATTGCCTGCCACGGCAGGCACGCCTTCGTGGCGCAGGCGGTCGACAATCTCGCGGTTCTGTTCCGCCACCACGTAATGAATGCCCCGTTCAGCCAGCGATGCCGCGATGCGGCGGCCCACGCGGCCATAGCCCACCAGCACAACCTGTCCCTCCAGCTTCGCATGCGCGGTGGACATGGGCAGTTCCGCCAGCGGATCGGTGCTGCGGTCGAATTTCGCGGCCAGTGAGCGGTCGCGCCCCAGGAGGCGCTCCAGCGGGCCGGTGGCGGCAAACACCAGCGGATTCAGCGCAATCGAAATGATGGCGCCCGCCAGCAGCAGGCTTTGGCCTTCATGCGGCATCAGCTTCAGCGAAATGCCCAGCGCCGCCAGGATGAAGGAAAACTCGCCGATCTGCGCCAGGCTGGCCGACACCATCAGCGCCGTCTTCGCCGGATAGCGCAGCAGCACGACCAACGCGAACGCAGCCAGCGACTTGCCCAGCACGATGATGCCGATTACGGCCAGCAGGCGCAGCGGCGACTCGATGATGATCGAAGGCTCGAAGAGCATGCCGACCGACACGAAGAACAGCACGGCAAACGCATCGCGCAGCGGCAGCGATTCGTGCGCCGCGCGATGGCTCAGTTCCGACTCGCGCAGCACCATGCCGGCGAAGAAGGCGCCCAGCGCGAAAGAGATGCCGAACAGTTTCGTGGCCGCGTAAGCGATGCCGACGGCCGCCGCGATCACGCACAGCGTAAACAGCTCGCGCGAATTGGTGCGCGCCACCTGCCACAGGATCCAAGGGAACAGCTTGCGGCCGACCAGCAGCATGAAGCCGATGAAGATGCCGACCTGGCCCAGGGTGATGGCCAACGTGACCAGAAGGCCGCGTGAAGCCTCCGCGGCGCCGGCAGCGTCGCCATGCGCAGCGCCCGCCGGATCACCGCCCAGCGAACCGGCGAGCGGCGGCAGCAGCACCAGTACGATCACGGTCACGAGGTCCTCGACCACCAGCCAGCCGACGGCGATGCGGCCGTTGAAGGAGTCGAGGATGCCGCGTTCTTCCAGCGCCCGCAACAGCACCACGGTTGAAGCCACGGAAAGCGCCAGTCCGAATACGAGGCCGCCGCCCAGGCTCCAGCCCCACCAGTGCGCGAGGCCCATGCCCATCGCCGTTGCTGCGGCAATCTGCAGCACGGCGCCCGGCAGGGCGATCTTGCGCACTTCCCACAGATCATCCAGCGAGAAATGCAGGCCCACGCCGAACATCATCAGCATCACGCCGATTTCCGCCAGCTGGCCCGCCAGGGCGGCATCGGCGACAAAGCCTGGCGTGGCGGGGCCGCACAGGATGCCTGCTGCGAGATAGCCCACGAGGGCCGGCAGCTTGAGACGGGTTGCGATGAAGCCGAATACCAGGCCGAAGCCCAGTGCGGCGGCGATTGTCGTGATCAGGCTGACGTCGTGGGGCATCAATCTCCCTTTACAGTTTGCGCACGACGACGCTGCCGATCGAGTAGCCTGCGCCGAAGGAGCAGATCACACCGTAGGCGCCGGCAGGCAGGTCGTCCGAATATTTGTGGAAGGCGATCACCGAACCGGCGGACGAAGTGTTCGCATAGGTATCGAGGATCACCGGCGCTTCCTGCGGCTCGGCGTCGCGGCCCAGGATCATGCGCGCGATCAGCTGGTTCATGTTCAGGTTAGCCTGGTGCAGCCAGTAGCGGCTGACCTGCTCCACCTGCAGGCCGGCACTGGAGATCGAGGCCTTGATCATTTCGGCGGCCATCGGGCACACGTCCTTGAACACCTTGCGGCCCTGCTGGCGGAACAGCTTGTCGGGCTTGCCGACGCCGCTTTCGTCGAAACGGTTCATGAAGCCGAAGTTATTGCGGATGTTGTTGGAGAAGCTGGTCTTCAGCTTGGTATCCAGGATTTCCCACTGGTACGCGGAAGTCGCCGCCTCTTTCGCTTCCACCACGATGGCGGTGCAGGCGTCGCCGAAGATGAAGTGGGAATCACGGTCGCGCCAGTTCAGGTGGGCGCTGGTGATTTCGGGGTTCAGGATCAGCACGGCGCGCGCCTGGCCGCTCTGCACGGCCGCAACGGCGGTCTGGATGCCGCACGTGGCGGAGGAGCAGGCCACCAGTACCATGTCGATGTCGGCAGCGCTGCGGCCGGCGCGGTCCAGCGCCTGCCGGGCAGCCTTCACGCAAATCTCGGCCTGCAGCGACAGTTCCTCGTCGCTGCGCTCGGGGATGTGCGGCACCATGCGTTTCGGATCG
>DASWYX010000044.1:0-6173 GCA_036404755.1 Pseudoduganella sp. | reverse complement strand
ATGTCGCCATCTACTTATTCCTTTTCTTCAAAGGCAGAATCAAATGAGCGACGTGCAAACCTGGATCAAAGAAACCGTGACCTCCACCCCGGTCGTGCTGTTCATGAAGGGCACCGCCCAGTTCCCGCAGTGCGGCTTCTCCGGCCGTGCGATCCAGATCCTGAAAGCTTGCGGCGTCGAAAACATCGCCACCGTGAACGTGCTGGACGATCCGGAAGTGCGCCAGGGCATCAAGGAATACTCCAACTGGCCGACCATCCCTCAGCTGTACGTGAAGGGCGAGTTCATCGGCGGTTCGGACATCATGTCCGAAATGTATGAATCCGGCGAACTGAAAGCCCTGCTGGACGGCAGCAAGTAATGACCCGCCTGGTCGTCGCCATCACGGGCGCGACGGGCGCCGTGTATGGCGTACGGCTGCTGCAGCATCTGCGCCGGCTGGATGGCGTGGAAACCCACCTGATCGTTTCTGACGCTGCCGTGCTCACCCTGCACCAGGAAACCGGCCTGCAGCGCAAGGAAGTCGAAGCGCTGGCCCACGTGGTCCACAAGCAGGACAATGTGGGCGCCAGCATCGCCAGCGGCTCCTACCAGACCGACGGCATGGTGATCGCTCCCTGCTCGATGAAAACGCTGGCGTCCGTGGCCCATGGCCTGTCGGACAACCTGATTGCGCGCGCGGCCGACGTCACACTGAAGGAACGTCGCCGCCTGGTACTGATGGTGCGCGAAACGCCGTTCAACCTGGCCCACCTGCGCAATATGACGGCCGTGACCGAAATGGGCGGCATCGTCTTCCCGCCCTTGCCCAGCTTCTATCACAAACCGCAGTCGATCGATGAAATGGTGGACCACACGGTGGCCCGCGTCATCGACCTGTTCGGCATCCGCCACGAGCTGGCGCCGCGCTGGAACGGCCTGAAAACGTGACGCCATGCGCCCTCGCCGGCTGCATATTATTTGAATTACAACAAAGTGGTATTATCGCCATCTGCGGACGCGGAGGGCCGACGGCGTGCACCGAACAGGGGTTCGGGCGCCTTCGAGGATGCGCAAGACGACTGCGCGGGCTGAAAAACAGCACTGACCACTCATCGGGACCGGCATGGGCCCCGACAGCGTTTCAACGGCATCATCCGGTCAGCCGGGCTTGGCCGAAACTGCTCGAACGTGTTACTTTTGGTAGTTCACCCTGACCAGCATGCGAATAAATTCGCGCGCGATCTGGCGGTGATGCTCATCCAGGCGTTGCAAATCTGCGATCAGCTTGACGTCGGCCGATTCAAACCGGTTAATGTTGGCGCCATTGGTATCACCATTGTGCCCATTGACCTCGGGGCCGCCGAAGCGCAGCCACTCGGCGGGAACGCCGAGCCACTGTGCGATCATGCGCAGTTTCTCCTGAGTGGGAATCGCCTCTCCTACCAGCCATTTTCGGGCAGCGTGGACCGTGATCGGCCGCCCGTCGAAACGGATGTTGAACTCCCGCGCCAGCCGGGTTGGGCTGTCGGGGGAATAGTGGGCGTTTTTCAAAGCCTGCTGAAGTCGCTGGCTAAAACTTTCGCGTTCATTAGAAGAATTCATAGTTGCACTATTTCATGTCGGGACATGAATGTCAGTCTCTGCAATCACCCGACCAATTGTGACAAACTCTAATGAGAATAATTAACAATTGGCGCTCGGGACGAATCCTTCCAGGCTCCCCTCGGTCCGAATCTAATTCTGCGAAAGCTTGATCGCGCTGCACAATATGCTTAGCGATATGGCAAGCTGTTTAGCTGTTATTCTGTCAAGGGCTGTATCCTTATTTTTAACAAAGGCCGCGGTCCGGACAACCCGCTAAAACCTCTGTGGTATTAATGGAACCGCAAGTCCCTAACTATGCCTTACTAAAACGTATGATGCCGTCCGCGCCTGTTTCGCGGCGCACGATACCGTCATGCCACAGCTTGTGCAGATGAGCCAGCGCCTCGCCCAGCGCAAAGCTCAGCTGGTGCGAATCGAGGGCGCGGCGGAACATGACCGGGACGATTTCCGCCGCCGTCCGGGGCTGCACGCAGGCCGCTTCCACTTCGGCCAGGCGGGCGACGTGGTGCTCATGCAACTGGCGTATGCGCGTGTGCTAGCCGCGGAAAGGCTTGCCGTGCGACGGCAGCACCAGCACATCCTCGGGCAGGCCGGCGAAGCGTTGCAGCGAGTCCAGGTAAAGCTGCAGCGGGTTGGCTTCCGGCTCCACCGCGAACACCGACATATTGGTGGAAATGCGTGGTAAGACCATGTCACCAGAAATCAGCAGCTTGAGCTCGCGGCACCAGAGCGACGCATGCTCGGGCGAGTGGCCGAAGCCGGTGATCACGGTCCACTGATGGTTACCGACCTCAACTGATTGTCCATCCTGCAGCCGGGCGTAGGCCGGCGGCACTTCCGGCACCAATGAGGAGTAATAGCTCTTGCGCGATGCCATCTGTTCCACCATCGCCGGGTCGGACAGGCCGTGGCGCTGGAAATGAGGCAGCGCCGCCGTACCGTCCACGCCCGGCAGGCTGGCCGCCATCATGCGCGCGAAGGCGTACTCGCCTGTCGTCATCCACAGCGGCGCCTGCCAGCAGTCGCATAGCCAGCCGGACAAGCCCACGTGATCAGGATGGCAATGGGTTGCGATCACGCGACGCAGGCGGACGCCCTGGGCAAACAGCGCTTCCCAGGCGGCGCGGGTGGCCTCCGTGGCCACGCCGCAGTCCACCACTGTCCAGCTGTCGCCATCGCGCAGCAGCCACAGATTAATATGGTCGAGGGCGAAAGGCAGCGGCATGCGCAGCCAGGCGACGCCCGGCGCCACCTCCTGCTTCGTGCCGGCGGCGGGCAAAGTGTCGCCAAAAGGATAGTCAAGCTGGGATTCGAGCGGGTTCATGGCGTACAATGAATTGACGTTACGTAAACGGAAAATCCATTGTAAGCCATGCCGACCTACACCATCACCGAACTTGCACGCGAGTTCGACATCACCGCCCGCGCCATCCGCTTCTACGAAGACCAGGGCATCCTCAGCCCTTCCCGCGAGGGCGCCGGCGGCCGCAACCGCGTGTATACGCCGCGCGACCGCACCCGCCTGAAGCTGACCCTGCGCGGCAAGCGCATCGGCCTGTCGCTGGCTGAAATCAAGAGCCTGGTGGACATGTACGAATCGCCGAAAGACACCGAAGCCCAGATGCTGCGCTTCCTCGGCGTGCTGGCCCAGCACCGCGAAAACCTCGAGCAGCAGCGCGAGGACATCGAAATGTCCCTGTCCGAGATCACGGCCCACGAGGAAGAATGCAAGCGCCTGCTGGCCGCAATCGAGGAAAAGCAAACCACTTCTACTTGACGTTTACGTTAACGTCACTTGAGCGTATGATTGGCGCTCCACCCGACCCATCAAGAAAATAGAGGAAGACATGATCCACTTGCCAGGCCTGACCTTTGATCACGGCGAGGACATCGCCGCCCTGCGCGAAGCCGTGCAGCAGTTCGCCGCCGCCGAAATCGCGCCGCGCGCCGCCGAAATCGACCGCACCGACCAGTTCCCGATGGACCTGTGGAAAAAGATGGGCGAGCTGGGCTTGCTGGGCATCACGGTGGGCGAGGAATACGGCGGTTCGAACATGGGCTACCTGGCCCACATCATCGCGATGGAAGAGATTTCGCGCGCTTCCGCATCGGTGGGCCTGTCGTATGGCGCCCACTCCAACCTGTGCGTGAACCAGATCAAGCGCAACGGCAGCGAAGAACAGAAGAAGAAATACCTGCCGAAGCTGATCTCGGGCGAGCACGTGGGCGCGCTCGCCATGTCCGAGCCGAACGCCGGTTCCGACGTGGTGTCGATGAAGCTGCGCGCCGACTTCAAGGGCGACCGCTGGGTGCTGAACGGCACCAAGATGTGGATCACCAACGGCCCGGATGCCGACACCCTGGTGGTGTATGCCAAGAATGACCTGGAAGCCGGCCCGCGCGGCATGACCGCCTTCCTGATCGAAAAGGGCTTCAAGGGCTTCTCCATCGCGCAGAAGCTGGACAAGCTGGGCATGCGCGGCTCCCATACCGGTGAGCTGGTGTTCGAGGATTGCGAAGTGCCGGCCGAGAACGTGCTGGGCGGCCTGGGCAAGGGCGTCAACGTGCTGATGTCCGGCCTGGACTTCGAACGCACCGTGCTGTCCGGCGGCCCGCTGGGCATCATGCAGGCCTGCATGGACAATGTGATCCCTTACATCCACGACCGCAAGCAGTTCGGCCAGCCGATCGGCGAGTTCCAGCTGATGCAGGGCAAGATCGCCGACATGTATTCCACGATGATGGCCTGCAAAGCCTATGTGTACGCTGTCGGCCAGGCCTGCGACCGCGCCACGTCGCCCGAGCAGGTGCGCGCGCTGCGCAAGGACGCTGCCGGCGCCATCCTGTATAGTGCCGAGAAGGCGACCTGGATGGCCGGCGAGGCGATCCAGACCCTGGGCGGCAACGGCTACATCAACGAGTATCCGGTGGGCCGCCTGTGGCGCGACGCCAAGCTGTATGAAATCGGCGCCGGCACCAGCGAAATCCGCCGCATGCTGATCGGCCGCGAGCTGTTTGCTGAAACGATGTAAGTGGCGGAACAGGCACGGCGGATCAAACGATCCGCCCTACACGCCGTAGGGTGAGCTGCCCGAAAGCGTAGGGCGGATCATCGATCCGCCGTGCGTGCAGACCCGAGGCCCAAATGATCCACCACGCCGCCTTCCCCAAACTGCTGTCGTCGCAAATCGCCTTCGACATCGCGCGCACCATCCGCGAGGGATTCGACAAGCACTACCGCCTGTTCCGCCGCGCGAGCCGGGACGCGAAGCGCTATTTCGAGCAGGGCGAATGGATGGTGGCGCAGCAGGCGGCGCGCGAGCGCATCGGCTTCTACGACCAGCGCGTGCAGGAATGCGTGCAAATGCTGGAAGACGAGTACGACCCGGCCGAACTGACGGACGAAGTGTGGCGCGAACTGAAGCTGCACTATATCGGCATGCTGACCGGCCACAAGCAGCCCGAATGCGCGGAAACCTTCTTCAACTCCGTCTGCTGCAACATCCTGCACCGCTCCTACTTCCACAACGAATTCATCTTCGTGCGGCCGGTGGTGTCCACCGAATACATCGAAACGGAAGAAGCGGCGCCGACCTACCGCGTGTACTACCCGGCGCGCGACGGCATGCACTACACGCTGAAGCGCATCGTCACCAACTTCCAGCTGAACGCCACCTTCGCCAACCTGACCCGCGACATCCACCTGGTGGAAGAGCGCATGGTGCAGATCTTCGGCGGACCGCTGGAAGCGAATGCGCAAATCCA
This sequence comes from Pseudoduganella sp., assembly GCA_036404755.1. GTDB lineage: Bacteria > Pseudomonadota > Gammaproteobacteria > Burkholderiales > Burkholderiaceae_D > Rugamonas. Next base: position 821 of record DASWYX010000044.1, on the reverse strand, counting down.
CGTGCTGTCGTCGCTGTTCTTCCGCAACAAGGGCGCCTATATCGTGGGCCGCGCCATCAACGGCACGCGCGAAGCGCCGTTCGTGGTGCCCATCCTGCACAACAAGCAGAAGCAGCTGGTGCTCGATACCGTGCTGTCCGACTACGAGCAGATCCTGCTGCTGTTTTCCTTTACGCGCGCCTACTTCCTGGTCGACATGGAAGTGCCGTCGGCCTATGTGCAATTCCTGCGCAGCCTGATGCCGCGCAAGCCGCGCAGCGAGATCTACACCATCCTCGGCCTGCAGAAGCAGGGCAAGACGCTTTTTTACCGCGACTACCTGCAGCACCTGAAGCATTCCTCCGACCTGTTCGATACGGCGCCCGGCATCAAGGGCCTGGTGATGCTGGTGTTCTCGCTGCCGTCCTTCCCCTATGTGTTCAAGGTGATCAAGGACTGGTATCCGCCGCCGAAGGACACCACGCGCGCCCAGATCAAGGAAAAATACCTGCTGGTGAAGCACCACGACCGCGTGGGCCGCATGGCCGACACCCTCGAGTACTCCGACGTCGCCTTCCCGCTGGCGCGCTTTTCGGACGAGCTGCTGGATGCGCTGCGCCGCGATGCGCCCTCGCTGGTCGAGATCGAGGGCGACCGCGTGATCGTCAAGCACCTGTACATCGAGCGCCGCATGGTGCCGCTGAACCTCTGGCTGATCGACGCGCAGCAGGCCGGGGACAGCGCCCGCCTCGAACACGGCGTGATCGAATACGGGAATGCGATCCGCGACCTGGTGGCCGCCAACATCTTCCCCGGCGATATGCTGTACAAGAATTTCGGCC
>DASWYX010000043.1:0-12175 GCA_036404755.1 Pseudoduganella sp. | reverse complement strand
CTCATGGCGCGCTTCGGCATCACGCAGGTCGATGTGCCGGCCGTGGTCACGCAAACCGGCCAGGTGGTGAAGAGACCGACGATGCGCGAACTGGCGGACGCAGTTGGCATCAGCCCCGACCGCCTCAAGGGCGAGCGGTTTGACCTGGTGGTCGTCGGCGCCGGCCCGGCGGGATTGGCCTCGGCGGTGTACGGCGCCTCGGAAGGCTTGCGCGTGGCGGTGCTGGATGGGAAAGCGCCGGGCGGACAGGCCGGCGCCAGCTCGCGCATCGAAAACTACTTCGGCTTCCCGACCGGGATTTCGGGCCAGGCGCTGGCCGGCCGCGGCCTGACGCAAGCGCGCAAGTTCGGCGCCGAAGTGGCGGTGCCGGTGGAAGTGCGCGGCGTCGATTGCGGCGTTGCCGGCGAGGACTTCACGATACGCATGGACGATGGCGAATGCGTGTACGCGCGATCCATCGTGATCGCCACTGGCGCGCGCTACCGCAAGCCGGAACTACCGGAGCTTGGCCGCTACGAAGGCCGCGGCGTGTATTACGCGGCGTCCTTCATGGAGGCGCAGTTCTGCCACCAGGAGGAGGTGGTGGTCGTCGGCGGCGGCAATTCGGCCGGCCAGGCGGCCGTCTTCCTGTCCTCGCACGTCAGGCACGTGCACATGATGGTGCGCTCGGAAGGGCTGGCCGCCAGCATGTCGCACTACCTGATACAGCGCATCGACGCCATCCCCAACATCACGCTGCACACGCGAAGCCAGATCGTGGAGCTGAAGGGCGAAGGGCGGCTGGAATCGATACGCTGCCGCATGGATGGCTCGTCCGAAGTGGTCGAGCAGCCGATCCGCCACGTATTCCTCTTCCTTGGCGCGGAACCGAATACGGCCTGGCTGGCCGAATGCGTGGCGCTGGACGACCGCCAGTTCGTGCTCACCGGGCCGCAGATCCCGCAAGGCAGCTGGCCGCTGGAGCGCATGCCGCATGCGCTGGAGACCAGCAGGCCCGGCATCTTTGCCGTGGGCGATGTGCGCAGTGGTTCCGTCAAGCGGGTGGCGGCGGCCGTGGGTGAAGGCTCGGCGGCGATACAGTCGCTGCACCGCGTGCTGGCGGGAGTGCCGGATGCTTGATGGGATGTCGATGGACCAGCTGCGCACCTTCATTGCCGCAGCCGACGAAGGAAGCTTTTCCGCCGCGGGCCGCAAGCTGCGCCGCGCCCAATCGGTGGTGAGCCAGACGCTGGCCAACCTGGAACTGCAGGTCGGCTTCGCGCTGTTCGACCGCAGTGGACGTTATCCCGTGCTGACCGAGCAAGGCCGCGCGCTGCTGGACGATGCGCGCGCCGCCGCCAGCAGCATGGATGGCTTCAAGGCGCGTGCGCGCTCGCTGGCCGAAGGGCTGGAGCCGGAACTGTCCGTGACGGTGGACGTGATGTTCCCCATCGCCCGCCTGACGGAAGCCGTGCGCAGCTTCCACAGCGAATTCCCGAACACGCCGCTGCGCCTGGGCGTCGAGGCGCTGGGCGCCGTGGTGCAGCCGGTGCTGGATGGCAGTGCGCGCCTGGGCATCGTCGGCTCCTTTCCGGAGGCGCCCGCCGGTTGCGACAGCCAGTTCCTGTTCGCGGTGCCGGCCGTCGTCGTGGCGGCTCCCGGCCATCCGCTGGCCGCCATACGCGGCACGATCACACGCCGCGTCGCCACGCGCCATGTGCAGCTCATCCTGACGGACCGTTCTGCGCTGACTGCGGGGCGCGACTTTGGCGTAATGAGCGCCCTGGGCTGGCGCCTGGCCGACCTGGGCGCCAAGCACGCCTTCCTGCGCGCGGGCCTGGGCTGGGGCAGCATGCCGCTGCATATGGTGGAAGAGGACCTGGCTAAAGGAACGCTGGTGCGGCTGGAGCTGGAAGCCAGCCCGGTGCTGGGCGCAGCCTTTTCCATGCACGCCCTGCATCGCCGCGATGCGCCGCCCGGCCCGGCGGGGCGCCGTTTCATCGACCTGCTGAAACAGGGCTGAGAGCCGCCGCGTGGCGGCCGGCGTCGATCATATAGCCATTGCGGCCGCGCCGCTTGGTTTCATACAGGGCGGCATCGGCGCGCCCGATCAGTCCACCCGAGGTTTCGCCGCCGCCCTGGTAAAGGGCGACGCCGAAGCTGGTGGTCACATGCAGCGCCTTGCCATTGACCTTGAAGTCCGGCGCGATGGCATGGACGATTTTCTCGGCCAGTACCGTCACTTCCTCGGGCTGGCGGATATTCTCGAAGATGATGACGAATTCGTCGCCGGCCAGGCGCGCCACCATGTCCGTGGCGCGGATGCTGTTGGCAAGGCGCAGCGCGAATTCCTTCAGCACTTCGTCGCCGGCGCCGTGGCCTTGCGTGTCGTTGACGGCCTTGAAGTCGTCGATGTCCAGGTAGGCGAGCGCCATCTGGCTGTCCTGCCGCCGAACGCGCTCGATGGCCTGGTCCAGCGCCTCCTCGAACTGGCGGCGGTTGGCGATGCCGGTCAGCGGATCGCGTCGCGCCTGCTGCGTAAGCTCCGCTTCGATTTCACGGGCGCGCGTTACGTCGTGGGTGAGGGCATACACGGCAGGTACGCTGCCATCCTTGCGCACATCCGGCACGAAGGTGGTTTCCAGGATGCGCGGCATGCCATTCAGCCGCGCATGTGCTTCGTGCACCGTGACTTCGCCCTTGAAGGCCAGGTCGATGGCGGGGCGGGCCTGCTCGTAGTAGCGGAAGCCGATCACCGTGCTGACGGGGCGCCCGGCCAGCGTGTCCGGATCAAGGCCAAGCCAGCGCTGGTAAGTGGCGTTGCCGAACTGGAGATACCGTTCGCTGTCGATGGCCGAGATCATGACCGGCAGGTGGTCGGTGATCAGTTTCAGCCGCTGTTCGCTGGCGGCCTGGGTGAGCTCGGCGATCTTGCGCTCCGTGATATCCATCGAGGTCACGTAGATGCCGGCCACACTGCCGTCCGGTGCGAAGTCGGGAATCATATGGGTGATCAGGTGCATGTGGCGCCCCAACTCTTCGCCCTCGCGCTCCAGCTGGACCGGCTTGCCGGACAAGGCGATCTCGAACTGGCCGCGCCAGCGTTCCATCACCTCGGGGCCGAAGACCTCGGCGACGCTGCGGCCTATCATCTCTTTCGGGTCGAGGCCCAGCAGGAAGCGGTAATGCTCGTTGGTGAAGCGGTAGCGCAGGTCGCGGTCCACGTAGGCGATCAGGGCGGGGATGTTATCGGCGATCATGCGCGCCCGGTGTTCGCTTTCGCGCAGCCGCTCCTGCGCCGCCTGGCGTTCTGCCGTCAGCTCGTACAGCGCCTCGCTGACTTCGCCGATTTCATCCTTGCGGCCCGTGCGCAGCTGGGCGATGTCGCCGCCCCTGGTGCGCACGGACTGAAGACCGGCGCGCAGCCGCTCCAACGGTGCGAGCAGGCGGTCGATCACGAACCAGCTCAGAAGCCCGGCGACGGCGGCAAAGGCTGTGGCGGCGATGGTGGCGGTGCGGCGCAGGGCCGCCATCGGGGCGAAGGCTTCGGCGGTGGGATAGCGCACGGCCACGATCCAGTTGGTCGCTTCCAGCCGCTTGTACGAGTAAATGCCTTCGTTGCCATCCTTGTTGCGCGCTTCGACCCAGCCTTCGAATCCGCTCAGCGCCATTTCCGTGCCGATGTTCTTGCCCGGCCGGGCATTGATGTGTTCCAGCAGGCGCGCCTTGTTGGGGTGGTTCACCAGGATGCCGTCGGTGGTCATGATGAACATGAAGCCCGTCTTCCCCGGACGCATGGTATTGAACTGGTTGAAAAAGTCGGAGTTCAGCAGGTCGATGCTGCCGGCGATCACGTACTGCACGTCGCCGCCGCTGTCGATCACGGGATGGGTCAGCACAACCACCGGCAGGTTGGAGATCTTGCTGCGCACGGGCGGGGAGATCAGGCCGCGCTTGTTGTTCAGGGTCTGTTCGAAATAGGGCCGCGAGGAGACGTTGAGCTGGCGCGCGGCCAGTTCTTCGCGCATGCTCGCCACCATGTCACCCTGCTTGTCGAACACGACGAGATTGGTGAACTCGGCGCGCGCCGAGGGATGGGCCGAAAGTGCGTGGCGGATGGTTTGCTCATTGGCCTTGCCGGCCGGGATGGCTTCGGCCAGCGTGGCCAGTATCAGCCGCTTGCCCGCCAGTTGCTCGTCGATGTGGGCAGCGGCGACCGACAGCAGGTTGTACTGCTGCTGGCCGATGACCGCTTTCATGTCGCGCTCGGCCATCACCAGCGCGACCCAGGTGACGATTACCGTTGCCGCCAGCACGAGCAGGATGACGACGCTGGACATGCGGAACTTGAGGCTTTGCGGTAGGAGGCTTCGTGTGCTCATCGGAGTCGGTGGCAGCAGGAATGGCCTAGTATTGCATACGCCGCTGCTCCTGGGGAGACTCATGTGCTCTAAAATACGGCGCGTGGCTCACTAATGAAACAATATGGCGCACATACATTTAGCCTGGGAACTTGGCGGCGGCCTCGGACACGCCGGCCGGCTTAGATCGCTGGCGCAGGTGCTATTGGAACGGGGCCATCAGGTGAGCCTCAGCCTGCGCGACCTGGGACATACGCAGCGCGTGCTGCAGTCGCTGCCGGTACTGAAGTTCCAGGCCCCCGTCTGGCTGCACCGCACGGCCGGCATGCCCGCCAACCAGGCATCGCTGGCCGAGATCCTGATCCCCAGCGGCTATCTCGATGCTTCCGGCCTGGATGGCTTGTGCGCCGCCTGGCTCTCCTTGCTTTCAACCCTGTAGCCGGACCTGGTGGTCGGCGTCTATGCGCCGACCGGGCTGCTGGCCGCGCGCAGCCTGGCACTGCCCTCAGCGTCGGTGGGCATCGGCTTCTATTGTCCGCCGCCGGGCAGGGCCTTGCCCAACCTGCGCCCCTGGGAAAAGATCGGCGCGGCGCGGCTGGAGGCGGCCGAGGAGCATGTGCTGCGCACGGCGAATGCGGTGCTGGACCATCACCGAGCGCCCTTGCTGGCGCATGCCTGCGATATCCTGCTTGGCGACTCGGCGCTGCTCTGTACCTGGCCGGAACTGGATCATTACGGGCGGCCGGCCGCCTCGGCCGACTGGTATGGCCCCAACTTCCTTGCCCATACCGGCACGCTGCCGCACTGGCCACCCGGCAGCGGGCCGAAAGTGTTTGCCTATCTGAAGCGGGAGCATGCGCAGCATGCCGGCGTGCTGCGGGCGCTGGCCGATCTCGGTTGCCGCGTACTGTGCTATCTGCCGGAGGTGGCGTCGGGCATGGCGCCGCCCGTGGAATCGGCCAATATCGTTTATGCCCGCGCGCCGGTGTCGCTGGATCAGGCGATGGCGGAGGCCGACCTGTGCGTCTGCCACGGCGGCGAAGCGACGCTGGTGCAGGCCTTGCTCGCCGGCGTGCCCTTGCTGATGCTGCCCATGCAGCTGGAACAGTTCCTGATTTGCCAGTGTGTGGATGCCGGCGGCGCAGGCATCAATACGGCGCGCTTGCGCGGGCCTCTCGACTGGCGGGAGCTTGTGCGGCTGGTCCTTGGCGACGGCCGCTTCCGTGCCGCCGCCCAGGCGTTTGCGGCGCGCTATGCGGGTTTCAGCCAGCACGCGATGACGGTGCGCATCGCGGAACAGTTCGAGCGCCAGCTGGCTATTTAGGACGGGCCGGCTTCAGTTCCTCGTCCGGCCGGTGCAGGTGGCCGGCGCGCAGCAGGCGGACGGCGCGGGCTACTGCGCGGGTCGCGACGCGCACTTCTTCCTGGAAGCCTTCGTCCTTGTCCAGCGTATCGTGGCTGGTCGCATACGGTTCGTAATAGCCCACGTAGCGGTCGAGCAGGGACATAGCGCCCGCGTCGATCAGCCCCATCCACCCCAGCCAGTCGCTCAGGTTGCGCCGCAGGCTTTCGGCGCCGGCCACGTCGCCGTGGACGACCAGCCCGTAGGCGCGGCCCGCCAGGTGCTTGGGATAAGGCCAGCCCTGGAGTTCCAGCTCCTTGGCTTCTTCGGCTTTCTTGCCGTGCGTGCTGGTGGGATCGGGATTGCCGCCGTCCGCGCAGACCAGGCGGTCGATCATCAGCTTCAGCACGGACGGCGCCTGGTACCAGTAGACCGGCGTGAAAATGATCACGCCGTGCGCCGACACCCACTGTTCATAGATCTCGTTCATCCAGTCGTTGGCCTGGTTCAGGCTGTGATTGGGATAGCAGCTGCAGGGCCAATGGCACAGCGGCTGGGCGGTGGATACGCAGCCCTTGCAGGGATGGATATGCAGGTCGAATTCGGAGGTGAGCCGGCTCAGGTCGAGAATTTCGGTGCCGATGCCTTCTTCTTTCAGCGTGGCTTCGGCAATCTTGAGCAGGCGCCAGGTCTTCGAGACTTCACCGGGGCAGGTGCCGTCGTTGCGCGCGGCACCGCAGATGAGCAGCACGCGCGACGGCGTCGTGGGGTCTTTCTGGCGCGCTTCAGCGGTCCGCAGGCGGTCCCGCGCGGCGATCCATTCAAGGGATAATTCATAGGAAGGGTCGGCAAAACCGGGGCCGGCCGGCCTGGTCACCGGCGCCTTGCGGCCGTCGCAGTAGTTTTGCCAGGCCACGTCTTCCAGCGCAGCCACGGCATCGCGCACCTTGTCGAAGCGGGGATCGGCAAATGTGCTGGAGAATTTCGCGTGAAACTCAGCGCGTTCCAGTTTGCCGGGAGCCTGGCCCTTTCGTACTTGCGTCATCTTGGCCTCCTGTCATGGAAACCAGTCTTGCAGGACGATGCTGTCGTGTCGGTGCGACAGCGTACTTACGCCGCTCCGCCAGGCTGCTGACCTGCGCCGATGCGGCAGCCTCAAGCCGGAACACGCCAACCGTTTCATGCAGGCGGTGCGCCTGCTCCTGCATCGTGCCGGCCGCGGCCGATGCCTGCTCGACCAGGGCGGCGTTCTGCTGCGTGGTCTGGTCCATCTGCACGATGGCTTCGTTGATCTGTTCGATGCCTGACAACTGCTCGCGGCTGGCTTCGGCAATCTCGCCGATGATGTCCGTCACCCGCTGCACGCGCATCACGATGTCGGACATCGCCGTGCCGGCTTCATCGACCAGCCTGGCGCCCGCGTCCACCTGCGCCACCGAATCGCCGATCAGCGCCTTGATTTCCCTGGCGGCCGCCGCCGAACGCTGGGCCAGGTTGCGCACTTCCCCTGCCACCACGGCAAAGCCGCGCCCCTGTTCACCGGCGCGCGCCGCTTCCACGGCGGCGTTCAGCGCCAGGATATTTGTCTGGAAGGCAATGCCGTCAATGACGGAGATGATGTCCACGATCTTGCGCGAGGAAGTATTGATGGACGCCATCGTATTGACCACCTGGGCCACCACGTCGCCGCCTTTTTCGGCCGCTTCTGAAGCGGAAGCGGCCAGGGTGTTGGCCTGGCGGGCATTGTCCGCGTTCTGGCGCACCGTCGATGTGAGCTCTTCCATCGATGACGCCGTTTCCTCCAGTGCGCCGGCCTGTTGCTCGGTGCGGCTGGAGAGATCCATATTGCCGTCCGCGATCTCGCGCGAGGCGGTTGCGATCTGCTCGGTGCCGCCGCGCACGTCGCTGACGATTTTTTGCAGGCTGGCGTTCATGTCCTTCAGCGCTTGCGACAACTGCCCGATTTCATCCCGCGAGCGTACTTCTATATAGGAACTGAGGTCGCCCTCGGCGACGGTGCGCGCCACCTTCACGGCGTGCCGCACGGGACCGACGATGCCGCGCGTGATGTACCAGGCCGTCAGCAGACTGAGCGCGGCGCCAAGTGCGCCCAGGGCCAGCATCGCCGTCGTCGCCCGGCTGGCGGAGCGGCTGGAGCTGTCCGCCGCCTCACTCATCAGCTGGCCCTGGAAGGCCAGCAGGGTGTCGATGGCGTCGAAGTAAGCAAGTTGTGCCGGGCGCACGTCTTTGTACATTGCGTGTATCGTGGCCTGCCGGTCGCCGGAGCGGAGGGTGGCCAGCAGGGCGGCCTGGCGGCGGTCGAATTCCTGGCGTGCAGCCTGCAGCGCGGAATACAGCCGTTTGCCTTCCGGATGCGCGATCGTTGCGGCTAATTTGTCCAGGGCAGTATCCGCTTCTTTTCCGGATTGGATGGCGGACTCTAATTCGGCGCGGGCTTCAGCGCCTTCCGGCATCAAAAGTGCATTTCGCAAGTTGCGTGCTTGCTGATTTAATAAGTCCTTCGACTGGTGCAAGATCTTAATCTTGTGATAGCGGTCGCCCGTAGTCAGTTCGATTTCGGATTTTACGAATTGCAGTGCGCCGGCGCCCAGAGCGACAACGACTGCAAGCATGAAAGTGGTGAGTGAAAATGCGATGGTCAGTCGGTAGCCGATTCTAATATTCGCGATATTCATATTAAGTTATTGTTGATTTAAAAACCCCTGTCTCCCCGGGGGATTTAATTAGTGTATAAGAAAATAACTTCGCCATGTGGAAATATTGCGCTACGACACGCTCTCGGATACACTCGTTTTGTTGACGTCCTCCAATTGCCAATAACGTGTATTCACAGACGCAAATCGATCCGGTCGTAAGTTTTTTTAACACCCAGGGTGAAGCGGTTCGCGGGACCATCGTGAACCTGCAGCGCAAGTCGCTGGTGATGGAGGTGTATAACCCGTACTCCATCGTCCAGGTCAGTGAAGTCCTGAACGAACTGACGGTCCGCATGGGCTCCAAGAGCGCCTATATCGGCAAGGCGGTCGTCATCAGTATGGTGAACACCGGCCTGACGGCCGTGGTTTCGGTGACCCTGATCGACGAATGGCGCGAGCTTTCCGAAGTGGTGGTGGCGCCGGGCGCCATCGGCCGCGAAGCACAGGCCTTCGTGGATGACTGGAGCGACCGCTTCCGCATCCGCCGCGATTACCAGATTGTCGTGAACGAAACGCGCGCCTTCCTGTCCGACGCTTCGCGCTGGCTGGAGCAGGTGGACTTGTCCGACGCGCTGCCGAAGGATGATCAGCGCCTGCCGCTGGAATACTTCTTTGAGCTGGCGCGCCCGCTGATGCTGAAGACCAAGCATTACTTTGACGAGCTGAACGGCCAGGCATCGCTAGTGGAAGACGAACTGCAAGCCTCGCACCGCGCATTCGCGCAGGCTGCGCTGCATCCGCTGATCCTGCGTGCGCCGTTCGTGTTCCGCACTTATACCAAGCCGCTGGGCTATGCCGGCGACTACCAGATGGTGAACCAGATCCTGAGCGACCCGCGCCAGGGCCCGAGCACCTATTTCCAGATCGTGAACACGGCCTTCCTGCAGACCGCCGTGGCCACCGCGCACCGTCACCGCATCGATATCCTGGTCGGCTACCTGGAGCGCCTGGCGGAAGAGGCGCGCCGCATCGGCCGTCCGCTGCGCGTGCTGAACGTGGGTTGCGGTCCTGCCGTCGAGATCCAGCGTTTCCTGGAAACTTCGCCGCATCCGGAATTGCTGTCCTTCCAGCTGATGGACTTCAGCGAGGAAACCCTGGAGTACACGCGCAATACCCTGGCAGGCATCCAGCGCAAAACCGGGCGCCATACCCAGATCGATTTCGTGCATGATTCCGTGCACCAGCTGTTGAAGCGTCGCGTGGACGCCGTGGATGAGGAGCAGCGCGAGTTCGATGCCGTGTATTGCGCCGGGCTGTTCGATTACCTGTCCGACAAGGTCTGCTCGCGCCTGAACAGCTACTTTGCCGCGCGCACCCGCCCGGGCGGCAAGCTGCTGGTGACGAATGTCCACAGCAGCAATCCGGAACGCTTCAGCATGGAGCACATCCTGGAGTGGTACCTGATTTACCGGGATGAAGCGAAGATGCACGCCATCCTGCCGCCGATGTCGAGCGACACGACGGTGTACACGGATCCGACCGGAGTCAATGTGTTCGCCGAAACCACGATCGGCGCGGCGGCATTTTGATGAACGGAGTTGCGATTTTGCCGCCTACCAGCTATGAACAGGAGCTGAGCGAATACCACCTGCTGTCGAGCCGCGCCTGCGCGGTGACGGTGGTGGTGCTCGTGCTGCTGGGCATGATACTGGACTACGCCGTCTATCCGAACGAGATGGTGCGCTTTGCCATCGCCCGCGCCGTGACCAGCCTGGCCATCGTGGCCGCCCTGGTGCTGCTGTACACCCGCTACGGCCGCAACCATGTGCACAGCGTGACTTTCATCTGGCTCACTTTCCCGCAGGTGATGATCGCGTGGATGATTTACGTGACCCAAGGCGAGACGTCGCTGTTCTATGCCGGCATCATCCTGACGATTTTCGCGGTCGGCACGCTGTTCCCGGTGGGCTATAAGTACACGCTGAGTTTTGGCGTCGTCACGTTGCTGCTGTTTTACCTGGCTTGCGCCATGCGCCCGGGCGGCATCCAGGACGGCAGCCAGTTCGCATTCCATACGACGATCATCGTGTTCTCGATTGCGGGCAGCACCGTATACACCTACTATAACGAACGCGTTCGCCGTCAGTTGCACGCTTTAAAGGAAGAAGTGGCTCAGAAGAATAGCGAGCTGGAAGCCATCAATCGCAGCCTGGCCGAGATCAAGGGCCAGATGCTGCAACAGGAAAAGATGGCGGCGCTGGGTACGCTGGCGGCGGGCCTGCTGCATGAGGTGAACAATCCGGTGAACTTCTGCATGATGGCGATCGATGTGGCTGTGGAAGAGCCGGCCGCGAAAAGCAGCCCGCTGCTGATGGAATGCCTGACGGACGCGAAGCAGGGCATGCAGCGCGTGCAGTACATCGTTTCCGACCTGAAGACGTTCGCCTACCGCAAGAGCGGCGCAGACCATGAAAGCTCGCAATTCCTGTTCGAGCGTGCGCTGGAGTCCTCGGTGCGCCTGGTGGGCCATGAGATCAAGGGCATCAAGGTGATCCGCAACCTGACAGCGGACACCCTGGTGCGCGGCGACGAGGCGGCCATCGACGGCGTGCTGATCAACCTGCTGAGCAATGCGGCGCTGGCCATGCGCAAGGGTGCGACGTCGCAGCCGACCATCGAGATCAGCGCCGTGGCCGACGGCGACCGCCTGCGTGTGGCCGTACGCGACAACGGCCCCGGCATCCAGCCGGAAAACATCGGCCGCGTGTTTGAACCTTTCTTTACCACCCGCGAGGTGGGGCAGGGACTGGGCCTGGGGCTCAGCATCTGCTATAGCGTAATCCAGCGTCACGGCGGCCTGCTGGCGGCTGAAAGCGTGCCTGGCGAATGGACCCGATTCACTTTCGACCTGCCGCGTGTAACAGGGGTGGACAAATAAATGCCGAACAGTGAACGCAATGCAGCCACTGTGCTGTACGTAGATGACGAGGAAATGGCGCGCAAGTATTTCGCCCGTTCCATCGAAGGCGATTACCGTGTGCTGACCGCACCGGGCGTGGACGAGGCGCTGGAAATCCTGGCGCAGCCGGAGTCCGATATCGATGTGCTGGTGACCGACTACCGCATGCCGGGCCGCGTGGGCGGCGAACTGCTGCGCCAGGTGGAGCAGGATTACCCGCACCTGGTGCGCATCCTGGTGACCGCCTATGCGGACAAGCAGGTGCTGCTGGACACCATCAATGGCGGCGACATCTTCCGCATCCTGGAAAAGCCGCTGGACATGGATACCGTGCGCAACGCGCTGCGCCTGGCGGCCCACAATGCCCGCGAGCGCGCCGCGCGCCGCCAAAGCCTGCTGGCGATCGAGGAAACGGTCGCCTTCCTGGCGCATGAACTGAACACGCCGCTGGCCACGATCGCCAACTTCGCCCGCAATATCCAGCGCCGCGTGAGCGGCACGGGGCCGGACAATGGCCTGCCGCTGAAGGCGGACATCGGCAATGCGGCCGCGCACATGAACGACAATGCGCGCTACTGCCTGTCCGTGCTGTCTTCCTTCGTGGACTCGGTCAAGCGCGCCAGCGTGGTGCCGGCCGCCCGCGTGGCCAGCGGCAGCGCGCACCAGATGGTCAATGCGCTGCTGAATGTCTATCCGCTGTCGCCCGCGCAGCGCGCCGCCATCGCGGTCGACGTGCAGCGCGACTTTACCGTCAAGGTCTCGCCGAACTGCGTGGCCCTGGTGCTGTCCTCCTTGCTCAGCAATGCCCTGCGTGCGCTGAACGGGCACCCCGACCCGGTGCTGAAGATCACCGTGGGCGTGGAAAACCGTCCCTACA
>DASWYX010000042.1:0-5618 GCA_036404755.1 Pseudoduganella sp. | reverse complement strand
TCCAGATCCTCCGGCTTACCCGGCCGCTTGCGCGGCAGCAGCTCAACCAGCCGCTTGCCCTGTTCGCTGGCGAAGTAATCCTCATTGATCTCGGTTTCGATATACCCCGGGCAGATGGCATTGGTATTGATATTGTATTTGCCCCACTCGACCGCCATCGCCTTCGTCATATGCACCACGCCCGCCTTGCTCATGCAATACACGCCGATCTGCGGCAGCACGCGCAAGCCCGCAACGGACGCGACATTGATGATGCGGTGCTGCTTGCGCGGATCACCCTTGGTGCGCGCGATCATGCGCTTGGCCGTTTCCTGCGCCACGAAGAACGCGCCGCGCAAATTCGTATCCATGACGAAGTTGTAGTCCTCCGGCGTGACGTCGACCAGGCGTTGCGTGGTGGACACACCGGAATTATTGACCAGGATATCGATCGGCCCCGCCTCGGTCTCGGCATGGGCGATGGCGGACTTGATGCTTGCGTAATCCGTCACGTCGAGCGCGACCACGTGGGCCGCCCCGCCGTCCGCCTCGATTTCGGCGCGCAGCTCCTTCAGGCGCTCGATGCGGCGCGAGGCCAGCACCACCTGACAGCCGGCCTTGGCCAGAACTTTCGCAAATCGTGCGCCCAGTCCGCTGGAAGCGCCGGTGATCAGGGCGATTCTGCCCTCAAAATTGACTTCGATACCCACGGGACTGCTCCTTCGCATGCTGACGCATAATGATTACACAAAAAACCACGTATTAGATTGCGAACACTAATATTGTCCCTCACAATGCAGCCACCATTGCATTCCCGTGCAAAAAAGAGCACACTCGTGCTAATTTTTCGTTTTCTATATTCCTATAACAAACCATGACGAACCTTCTTGAGCAGTACGGTCCACGCGAGGCGATGGAGTACGACGTAGTGATCGTGGGCGGCGGCCCGGCCGGCCTGTCGGCGGCTATCCGCCTGAAGCAAATCAATCCTGAAATTTCCGTTGTCGTCCTCGAAAAGGGCGGCGAACTGGGTGCGCACATCCTGTCCGGCGCCGTGATGGACCCGCGCGCGATCACCGAGCTGATCCCCGACTGGAAGGAAAAAGGCGCGCCGCTGAATACCGAAGTCACCGAAGACCGCATGCTCTTCCTGACCGAGTCCAAGGCGTACAAGACCCCGAACTTCATGCTGCCGGCCTGCTTCCAGAACCATGGCAACTACGTGATTTCGCTGGGCAATGTGGTGCGCTGGCTGGGCCAGCAGGCCGAAGCGCTGGGCGTGGAAATCTTCCCCGGCTTCGCGGCCGCTGAAGTGCTGTACAACGACGACGGCTCGGTCAAGGGTGTGGCGACCGGCAATATGGGCGTCAAGCGCGACGGTGAAGCCGGTCCGGAATTCCAGCTGGGCATGGAACTGCACGGCAAGTACACGCTGTTCGCCGAAGGCGCGCGCGGCCACCTGGGCAAGCAGCTGATGGCCAAGTACGACCTGAACAAGGGCAAGGATCCTCAATCCTATGGCATCGGCATCAAGGAATTGTGGGAAATCGACCCGTCCAAGCACAAGCCCGGCCTGGTCATCCACACCACCGGCTGGCCGCTGGACACCAAGACCTATGGCGGCTCCTTCCTCTACCACCTGGAAAACAACCAGGTTGTAGTCGGCTATGTGGTGGGCCTGGATTATGAGAATCCCTACCTGTCGCCGTATGAAGAGTTCCAGCGCTACAAGACCCACCCGGCCATCCGCGGCTTCTTCGAAGGCGGCAAGCGCATTTCCTATGGCGCGCGCGCCATCACGGCGGGCGGCCTGCAGTCGCTGCCGAAGCTGGTCTTCCCGGGCGGCGCGCTGATCGGCTGCGACGCCGGCTTCCTGAACATGAGCCGCATCAAGGGCTCCCACGCGGCAATCAAGTCCGGCATGATGGCGGCGGATGCCGTGGCTGAAGCGCTGGGCGCCGGCCGAACCGGCGACGAACTGTCGGCCTACCCCGCCGCTTTCGAGCAATCGTGGCTGAAGGAAGAGCTGCACGTGGCGCGCAATGTGAAGCCATGGCTGAAGAAGGGCCTGTACCTGGGCTCGATCATGACCGGCATCGACCAGATCGTCTTCAAGGGCAAGGCGCCGTGGACCCTGCACCACTCCACCCCGGACCACGCCAGCCTGCGCCCGGCTGCGGACTTCACCCCGATCACCTATCCCAAGCCGGATGGCAAGCTGACCTTCGACCGCCTGTCGTCGGTGTTCATCTCGAACACCAACCACGCGGAAGACCAGCCTATCCACCTGACGCTGAAAGACAATTCGGTGCCGGTGCAGATCAACCTGGCGAAGTACGCCGGCCCCGAGTCGCGCTACTGCCCGGCGGGCGTGTACGAGTTCGTGAAGACAGACGAAGGCCAGGATCGCTTGCAAATCAATGCGCAAAATTGCGTTCATTGCAAGACTTGCGATATCAAGGACCCGACCCAGAACATTGTCTGGGTGACGCCGGAAGGCGGCGGCGGGCCGAATTATCCGAATATGTAAGCACGACGGATCCGCGATCCGCCAAGGGGCCCCGAGGGGCCCTTTCCTTTTTTGCGGCGTTGCACAATCGAAAAATCAAAAAAATCAAAAAAATTTCCACTCGGCATTTAATGCTCCCAGGTAAACGGTCGTCTTGTACTTCTGAGAGCGCAAAACAGACCCGCTGCTCGATTTGAACTAACCCAACAGGAGTAATCCATGCTGAGCCTTCACACCAACGCAGCGGCCCTGTCCGCGCAAAACTCGATCACCCGCACTCAGAATTCGCTGTCGACTTCGATGACCCGTCTGAGCACCGGCTACCGCATCAACTCCGCAATGGACGACGCCGCTGGCCTGCAGATCGCTACCCGTCTGAAGACCCAGACCTCGGGCATGTCGGTTGCCATGCGCAACACCCAGAACTCGATCTCCCTGATGCAGACCGCCGAAGGCGCTCTGGACGAGACCACCAACATCCTGAACCGCATGAAAGACCTGGCAACCCAGGCTGCCGACGGTTCCTCCACCGCTGCTGACCAGACCGCGATGCAGAAGGAATTCAACACCCTGTCCGACGAACTGTCGAACATCTTCTCCAACACCAAGTTCGGTGGCACCTCCCTGTTCAACAGCGCCGGCGGCAAGCTGACCACGGCCCTGACCTTCCAGATCGGTGCTGACTCGTCCGAGACCATGACCGGTGACTTCACCACGGAACTGACCCAGGTTGGCACCGACATCGTTGCCGCCGCTACCGGCTTCGTGACCACCGGCACCGGCGCTGCTGCCGGCACCGAACTGACCGCTACCGCCAATGCCACCATCGGCACCCTGACCACCGCGATCGACTCCGTGGGCGCACTGCGCTCCAAACTGGGTGCCGTGTCCAACCGTCTGGACCACGTGTACAACAACTTGTCCAACATCTCGACCAACACCAAGAACGCATCCGGCCGCATCATGGACGTGGACTTCGCTTCCGAATCCGCGACCATGACCTCGTCCCAGATGCTGCTGCAAGCTGGCACCGCCATGCTGAAGCAGACCAACAGCCAGTCCTCGCTGGTTCTGTCCCTGCTGCAGTAATAAGCGCAGACGATGCCTGACCGCCTGGCGGTCAGGCGGATCAGGAGCCAACCGGACATTCGGTTGGCTTTTTTATTACCGCCGTATTACCATTGGCTTTCATGGCGATAGATCGAGTCACGGCGTCCAATCCGGCGCTCAGCATCCACGACCGGCAACTGCGCGAGGCCCCGGGCCAGGCGCATGCCCAGCCGGTTCCGCCCGTGGCGCAGCCGCCCGGCGATGCTCCCGACTTCGCCCTGCAATCGGGCTTGCCGGCCTCCGTCGGCGCCCTGCTCGAAGCTGCCGAAGGCCTGAGCCAGGGCCCAGCCTCCACCGCCGTCCAAACCGCCGCCGTACTTGGCGCGCGCGCCCTGGTCGACGCCGAACCGGCGGCCATGCAGCCGAACCAGATTTTCATGTCGCGCCAGATGGTGTGGCACAACCCCGATACCAATGTGATGGCCGCCTCCTGGCAGGTCATGGTGCGCACCTACAGCGAACAGCGCCGCGCGCTGATGGACCAGGCCGAGGGCAAGCACCTGCCGGCCTCCCTGTTCATGGCCGATTCCTCGCCCGCCGCTCTGCGCGAGGGGCGCGGCTATCCGCCGCACACACACGAAGAGGATGCCTGGCGCTTCGCCGTCTATGCCTGGGGCGCCGAGAAACTGACGCTGCGCGTGGTCGCGCGCGATCCCGGCCAGCAGGGGCCCGGCCACCAGAAACGCCGTCCCCGCATCGCCGTGCGGCTGGAGCTGAATTTGCCTGATGCCGGCAAGGTTGTTGTGCAGCTGGAGCCGGCCGATGGCGGCGTGCTGCTGGAAATCGGGGCGATGAGGAACGAAGCCATGCAGTTCATGCGCGATATGCTGCCGCAGATTGCTACGGTCGTCGGCAACTGCGGCCTGCAGATCGTGCGCGCGCGGCTGATGCGCGATCTCTCACCCGTTAGCGCGGCGGACAATCATCCTACGCGGCTGCAGATTGCGATGCTGTCGCAGTCGATCTTCAAGGCGCTGGCTGAGGTGGCGGTGCTGCTTTCGCAGCCTCGACGGGCTGAAACCTAACACCGGGACAGACCCAAGGGTCTGACCCTCCCCCGTCCCCGCCGCAGCCTGGGGTCTGACCCTTGGGTCAGACCCGGTTTGTGGTTTTAGCGATTCCGCGTCCAATACCCCGGCTGTGCGTAGATCGCCTTAAGCTCATCGATAAAGAAGCGCACCTTCGCCGGCAGATGCCGCTGCTGAAGATAGACCGCCATGATGTCGTAATCCGGCAGCGCGAAATCGTCGAGCACCGTGATCAGGCTCCCCTCCGCCAGTTGCGCCTGGATTTCCCAAGTCGAACGCCACGCCAGTCCCAGGCCCTCGCATGCCCAGCGGTGCAGCAATTCACCGTCGTTGCAATCCAGGTTGCCCTGCACCCTGACCGTCACCGGCTTGCCGCCCTGCTGGAAGTACCAGCCGCGCTGCTGGCCACCCTGCAGGTTAAAGGCCAGGCAATTATGGTCGGCCAGATCGTCCAGCGTGCGCGGCACGCCGTTGCGGTCGAAATAATCCGGCGTGCCGCACACCACGCGCCGGTTCTTCGCCAGCCGCACGGCCACGAAACTGGGATCGATCACGCCGCCGATGCGGATGCCCAGGTCATAGCCCTCGCGCACCAGGTCGATCACCTGGTCCGTCAGGTTGAAGGAAATCTGCACGTCCGGATTCGCGGCGAGGAAGGCCGGCCCGTGCGGCGCCACATGCTGGCGGCCGAATGAAGCCGGCGCCGACACGATCAGGTGTCCGGTCGCCTTGTGCCGCCCTTCCGAGATATTGCGCTCGGCGATGTCCATATCCGACAACAGCTTGCGGCAGTCCTCCAGGAAGACATTGCCCTGCTCCGTCAGCGTCAGGTGGCGCGTCGTCCGGTGCATCAGCTTCACGCCCAGGCGCTTCTCCAGCGCATCGATGCGCCGGCCCAGCATCACCGGCGTGATGTTCTGCACCAGCGCCGCGCGCGCCAGGCTGCCCTTCTCCACCACGGCCACGAAGGCCTCGATTTGCTTGAGTTTATC